>JAQCBQ010000206.1 GCA_027621385.1 Bacteroidota bacterium
CGACTCATCAAAACCTGCCAAATCGGGAAAGGTGGATTGGCCGGTACCCTGGCCGATTTTCGAATCATTTTCAAGCATGCCCTTGAGGCCATGGCGCCCGCCATAATTTTATACCACAACCACCCCAGTGGGAACCTGCAACCCAGTTCGGCCGATCAAGCCTTAACCAAGAAAGCCATAGAAGCCGGACGAGTATTGGATATCCGGGTTTTAGACCACATCATTATTGGTGGCACGGCCTATTTTTCATTTGCCGATGAAGGCTTAATGGAATAATTCCAGACGGCGCCTTTCACCACTGAATTGAGAAATTTATATGTACTTTTAACCTGTTTCCAAAGCCAATTTGGAACAATAGTGTGGTCAACAATTAAACTACAGGGAATGTCATCAGCGGATTCATGGGATAAAACCTGCCCCATTTGTTTTAAGCTTTTGCGATCAAAAAAGAAGGTATGTCTGCACTGTGGGTTTAATTTAGATACCGATCAGGATTCCATCAAAGAAAAACGAGAGGAATACATTAAATTTCGTCGTGGCAAGCCCAACCCCATCGAACTGAAAGAAAAAATTTTTACGGCAGTAGCCTTGTTGGTTTTGGTGTCTATTATGGTGTTTGTTTGGTATCGGCAACAATAAACCGGCGCTGGAACTGTATCTTTGATGCAAATCCAGTGACATGAAGCCGATTGATTACCCAAAAACGAGCGCCCAAGCTATTGAGTTAGAGACGTCCTATGGAGCCAAAAACTATGCTCCCCTTTCGGTGGTTATTTCAAAAGCCAAAGGCATCTGGGTAGAAGATCTGGAAAACCATAGGTACATGGATTTCCTTTCGGCATACTCGGCCGTAAACCAAGGCCATTGCCATCCAAAAATTGTAGAAACCCTGATTGAACAAGCTCAGCGGGTCACCTTAACCTCAAGGGCTTTTTACAACGATCGGTTGGGAGCCTATGAGGCGTATATGTGCTCCTACTTCGGCTATGAACGGTTGTTGCCCATGAATACGGGTGTAGAAGCCGGCGAAACGGCTGTAAAACTAGCTCGACGTTGGGCTTACCGTGTAAAAGGAATTCCTGAAAATCAGGCTCAGGTGGTTTTTGCCAGCGGCAACTTTTGGGGGCGCACCATGTCGGCCATTTCATCCTCCACCGATCCCAGCTCATACTTGGACTTCGGACCATTTATGCCCGGTTTCCAAACCATTCCCTACAACGATGTACAGGCACTGGAAACCGCCTTGCAAAACCCCAATGTGGCCGCCTTTATGGTTGAGCCCATTCAAGGGGAAGCCGGTATTATCATTCCCGATCCAGGCTATTTAAATCAGGTTCGGGAATTGTGCAGCACCTACAACGTACTGTTTATGGCCGATGAGGTTCAAACCGGACTTGGAAGAACCGGAAAGCGACTGGCTTGCGACCATGAAGAGGTGAAACCCGATGTCCTCATTTTAGGTAAGGCCCTATCCGGCGGTTTACTGCCGGTTTCAGCCGTACTTTCAAGCCATGAAATCATGCTGCAAATCGGCCCCGGAGAACACGGATCCACCTTTGGTGGAAATCCATTGGCCTGTGCCGTCGCAGCCACCGCCATACAAGTGCTGGTAGAGGAAGGCATGATTGAAAACTCCCAGGCCCGCGGCGAGCAATTCCGCCAAGGTTTGAAGGCCATACTCAGCCCTTCCATTCTGGAAGTTCGAGGAAAAGGCCTTTTAAATGCCATTGAAATGAGGGAAGAACACCCCTATTCCGCCACAGACATTTGCTATCGGTTTAAAAAACTAGGCCTGCTGGCCAAACCCACCCATGGGCACATCATCCGTCTGGCTCCTCCTTTGGTAATTACTGAAAATGAAATTGACATGGCACTGGAACGCATTTCGCAAGCCTTCCATGAGGCCGACAAATCTATTGCTTAATGGCTCAACCTAAAATTCAATACCATCCAAGCCAAGGGCTTGATTCTATCCCCTTTGTGGCCACATGCCTTGCCGGCTTTGAGGAACAACTCTTCCAAGAACTACAAGGTCTGGGAATTGTAGAGGCTCAAATTGAGTTGCGCCGAGTTGAAGGCCGCTGCTCTTGGGCTCAGTTTTGCATCATGACTTTCAAAAGTCGATTGGCCGTACGGCTTCTATTGCCCTTATGCAAGGTGACGCTGCGCAGCGCCGATGATTTATATAAAGCATTGGTTCAATATCCATGGGAAGATTGGATTGATCCTGCACATACCTTTGCCATTGACCACGTTGTTTTTTCCAAGTGGTTCAACAATACCACCTTTGCAGCGCTGCGTTTAAAAGATGCCATCGTAGATCGAATCCGAGAAAAGAAAGGAAAACGCCCGGGAATTGAAAAGGAAAACCCATCCATTCGAGTGCATTTGCACGTTTCTGATTCGTTTGTGACTGTTTCTCTAGATGCCTCAGGATTCTCTCTACAGCGAAGAGGATATCGGCATTCGGGAGGCATTGCCCCATTGTCTGAGGTATTGGCAGCTGGAATGATTGACCGAATTAATTGGGCCGGAGATGCCCCACTGGTAGATCCGTTTTGCGGCGGAGCCACCCTACTGATTGAGGCAGTACGCCGATACCTTAATGTTCCTTCTGCCCTGGATGCTCCGGATTTTTGCCTGCGCAATTGGCCCATCTTCGATGCTGAAATGTGGTATGGTTTGAGCGAAAATGCCTTACAGGATTTCAATAAACCTATGGCGCAAGTCATCGGGTTCGACCGTTCCCCCTCAGCCGTTAGCCTTGCCAAACACCACATACAACGCGCAGGTTTAGAAGGAAAAATTGAAATCTTCCAGGAAAACGCCATGAAATGGGTTCCGGGAGACCTTGAGGCCGGAACCTTGGTTGCCAATCCACCATATGGTGAACGTATTCCCCTAGATGACCCGGAACAATGGTATCAAAACTGGGGATTTCATTTGAAACACCATTTTACAGGCTGGACCATTTGGGTCTTGAGTGCAAATCCGGCGGCCATGAAACGGCTTGGATTTAAGCATTCCGACTCCATGTCCCTTAAAAATGGAACCTTGGACTGCCTATTTCGAAAATATGAATTGTATTCCGGGAAAAAATCAGGGCAACCAAGCACTGAAATCCCAGAACTTTAAGCGGGAATCATCTCCTGCCGTAAGCACTTGATATTTACCGTCGCTGCCCTTTAAAAACGAGATTTTTCGGATGGCACCGCCATGGGCCTGAAATTGATGGATTTTTTTCCAGCCCTGAACCTGATAGACGTAAAGGTTGCCGGAATAATCGGCCAAAATCAAGAATTTCCCATCGGGGCTCCAACACACCGACTGCATAAGTTGCCTCGGTGTAAGAAGTTGAATTTCATTTCCCGTTTGCACATTCCAAATTCGAACCGTACCATCCCAACTGCACGAGGCCAACATCTGCCCATCAGGATGCACATCGATATCAAAAATGGCGGCAAGGTGGCCATGAAAGCGCACATCTATTTTGCCCTTTTCAAGGTTCCAGCGTACAAGTTCAGATTCCCCTGCGGAAGAAAACAACCGATTGGGATCTGGGCCAAATTTGAGTTTCCAAATCCAATGTTTATGCCCTTTCAGGGTATCTATTGGTTTGGAGGAAAGCAGATCCCAAAGTAAAATTAAGGTATCCGGGCCAGTAGAATAGACCACATCTTGCCTTGGATCCACCACCAAATCATACACCCAGTTTTTATGCCCATTCCGGCGAGAAATCCGCTTTAATTCAGGGAGAGAGAACGTAAAAACAGCGCTATCGCCCCCACCTGCAAAAAGCACATCCTTTCGCTGACTCAAACCGATGCACCGAACCGAACCACCAAAGCCCAAATACAAGTCCCGAGGCGCCCCCGATTTCAGTCCCACAACTGAAACAGCCT
>JAQCBQ010000018.1 GCA_027621385.1 Bacteroidota bacterium
CTCAAGGTAAAACTGCGCTTATTTTTGCTTTTGCCGCCGCGCCCCGGATGGCAGCGGCAGGCGGTGCCGACAAGCCGGCTGCTTGCCCCAGGCCGCGGAGGCGACCTTGGGAGCCCACGCAGGCCAAGGGCAAGCCCGGCTTGGCAAACCGACTACAGCGTACAGCCGGAAATGGCGCCCAAAACTACCCCCATTTGCCTACCTTTGTACCATGTGTAGCTCTGCGCCCAACGATTGGGGGCAACCGCCCCTGGAACCCGGTGATTTTTACAAAAGCCCCGAAGGCTATTTGGTGTTTACCGAACAATATCACCTGAAGCGCGGTTATTGTTGCAAAAGCGGCTGCAAACACTGCCCATACGGCTACGATAAAAAAACTGGAAAACTTAAAGGATCTGGCTTATGAACGCTCCCCTTACACAAGAAAAACTCGATATGGCTCTCTGGCCAACCCCCACAGGAACAGAACTTTCCTGCAAAGGTTGGGTGCAAGAAGCCGCCCTGCGCATGCTGCTGAACAACCTGAATCCGGAGGTGGCCGAACGCCCCGAAGACCTTATTGTGTACGGGGGCCGCGGCAAAGCGGCCCGCAATGTGGAAGCATTTCACACCATAGTTAAAGCACTCAAAGCGCTGAACGACGATGAAACCCTGCTGATTCAAAGCGGTAAACCCGTGGCTATTCTCCCCACCCATGCCAATGCTCCCCGAGTTCTGATCTCCAATTCTATGCTGGTACCCAATTGGGCAAATTGGAAGCATTTTGATGAACTCGAGAAAAAAGGACTGATGATGTACGGGCAAATGACCGCCGGAAGTTGGATATACATTGGTTCTCAGGGTATTGTTCAAGGCACCTATGAAACCTATGCCGAATGCGCTCGGCAGCATTTTGGCGGCTCGCTAAAAGGAACCCTGAATGTTACGGCCGGTTTGGGAGGAATGGGCGGAGCTCAACCCCTAGCCATTACCATGAATGAAGGGGTGTGCCTGGCCGCTGAAATGGAGGAATGGCGCGTGGACAAGCGATTGGAAACCCGATACCTGGATGAGAAATTTATGGATATTGATGCCGGCATCGACCGAGCTCTGGAATGCAAAAGACTAGGTTTACCCATCAGCATAGGAGTGGTGTGCAATGCCATCGACCTGCTTCAACGGCTGGTGGATCGGCATATCGTGCCCGACACCCTGACCGACCAAACCTCGGCCCACGATCCCCTGGTAGGCTATTTCCCCGAAAATATGAGTACCACCGAAGCGAATTCCTTGAGGGAATTGAATCCGGAGGGATATGTGGAGAAAAGCCTGGACACCATGGCCCACCACGTCCGTTTAATGCTTGAATTGCAAGCGAAAGGAAGTGTCACCTTTGATTATGGAAACAATTTACGTGGGCAGGCCTACGACCGCCGAGGCGTAAAGAATGCTTTTAATTTCCCCGGGTTCGTGCCCGCCTTTATTCGGCCCTTGTTTTGCGAAGGAAAAGGCCCCTTCCGTTTTGTTGCTTTGAGCGGCGATCCGGCAGATATTCATGCTCTGGATGAGGCCTTGTTGAGGCTTTTCCCCGAAAATACGTCCTTGCACCGTTGGCTGCGCATGGCAAAAGAACGCATTGCCTTTCAAGGCTTACCTTCTCGCATTTGCTGGCTGGGGCAAGGCGAACGTCAACGCGCCGGTTTGGAATTCAATCGAATGGTGCGCGAAGGATTGGTTTCAGCTCCGATTGTAATTGGGCGCGACCACCTCGATACAGGCTCGGTGGCCTCTCCCAACCGCGAAACGGAAGGTATGCTGGATGGCTCAGATGCGGTAGCCGATTGGCCGATTCTGAATGCCTTGGTGAATACCGCCGGAGGAGCCTCTTGGGTGAGTTTGCACCACGGCGGAGGCGTGGGCATGGGCTACTCCATTCATTCCGGTATGGTGATTGTTGCCGATGGTACCGAAGCAGCTGATGCTCGATTGAAGCGTGTTCTTCACAACGATCCAGGAATGGGTGTGATTCGGCATGCCGATGCCGGTTATGAACTGGCTCAACAAACAGCCAAAACCCATGGATTGAATTTCCAGGATTCCATTTGAGGTGAACGCAGTATATATTGTAACAGGAGCCTCCAAAGGCATCGGACTGGGTATCCGCGAGGCTTTACTCGCCAAATCGGAAACTGTTTTAAGCATTGGAAGGTGGTCAGAAGCAGAATTCGATTCTGGTTCGGGAAGGGATTTCAGGTTGAGGTTGGACTTGGCCGACTCGGACTCAAACCCCACAGCAGCCATTGGATGGATTCAAAAAAACCAGGTTCAAGTGAAAGGCCTGGTGAACAATGCCGGTTTGCTGTTGAATGCCTCTGCCGAAACCCTATCTGCCGATGATTTTCAACGCATGTGGGAGCTGAATGTAATGGGAGCCTTTAAATTGACTCAAGGTCTTTTGCCGTTCTTTACTCCTACGGCTCACATCCTAAATATTGGCAGTATGGGCGGTTTTCAGGGGAGTCGAAAATACGCGGGATTGTCGGGTTATAGTGCGACCAAAGCAGCGCTAGCCAACCTAACCGAGTGCTGGGCTGAGGAATGGGCGAACCGGGGAATTCGGGTGAATTGTTTGGCCTTAGGCGCCGTTCAAACCGATATGTTGGCCAATGCATTTCCATCCTATACTGCTCCACTAAAATCTGCTGAAATGGGAAGGTATATCGCTCAATTTTTAACGGAGGGCCATCAATACTACAACGGTCAGGTACTGCCTGTTACGCTTCAAAACCCTACATAAAAGGTAGAATCGATATCAAACTGCAAAAAAAATCAAATTTGCCCTTGAAACTAGGTAAGAACTTGGGTATCTTTGTAGTTCACTGGTGAAACGTTCTTTATTTGCTTCGTCACGTATTGGGGTGGCGAGGAACACTTCGGGTTAGTTTATGACGTGAAGTTTGTTTTGAGTTCTAGATTCGCCAAATGGCGAAGCTTAACTCATCTGGGGAGTCTCAGAAATGCCTTCTTTTTTCAAAGGCAACTTTGATATAAAGATAGGCGGGAATTTCGGGTATGAGACTGGGTTGGTGTGGCATATCAGCCCTTTACATTAGAGAGTAATAATGGGATTTTGGAAAGCCCAATCCAATTGATTCTCGTCTTGCTCTCAATTTTCTGGTTTCCTTTTCAATGACATCCAGCCATGTTTTGGTTCGGATGTAAATGTGTTGGTCTTTTTCAAACCCTAAAGGGCCCTTTCCCAGAAACGCCCCCCAAAAAAAAACAGCGGAGATTTCAAGTCTACCGCTGTTCCAACTTCGTTTTTAATACTTAGCGCACCAAATGATAGTTCAGGGTGTCATCACTCTCCAACGAATTCAACCGAACTGAATTCTGGGACAACCCCTCAATTTGAAACCGAATACTGTTAAGTCCCGATTCTACCAACAACTCGGTATCATTGTTCTGCAACGAATAACTTGCCGTGTCAGGCTCTTGTTGATCCGCATCAGAAATAACTAGATCCTCCGTAAATACCATGGTTGCATTGGTCAACAAACTGTCTACCATTTCAATTCCGTTGAAGGTAACACTCTCGGCAGTCCATGGACCATCCATCAGTATTTCTTTGGCGGTTCTTTCTTCTGTACAGGCAAAAAATAGGCCAGTTAATCCTGCTAATAAAATTAGTTTTTTCATATTTTCAAGTTTGGCCAAAGATACTACTTTTATAAACAACAATAATTTTCCATGTTAATCGTCTGTTTTTCAGCGCTATAAGAAAATGGGTGGAGACGGTTTGGGCATGAGTTAGCGGTAGGGATTGAAGCTTTAGCCCGCAAGGTGGCCAGCGTCTGGTGGCGCGCGGCGAGGAGGCGACGTGAGGAGCCACCGCAGCCCGCTGCCACCACGCTCGGCCACCGCGGACTAATGCTGAAAGCCCGGCTACCGCCCCAAAAATGAAACTGACCACCTAAAAAAATTTTTCACTGTGCCGCATATTCAATACCTTTCGCCACAGCATATGGAGGAAATTAAGCATTTTATTAACGGACAAGATTGGACAGGAAAGCAACACATGGATGTGGTCGAGCCGGCCACTGGAAGACCCTATGCCCGCTTGCCCCTGGGCTCACAGACCGAAGTGGAAGCCGCCATTGCCGCCGCCGCCGCCGCATTCCCCGCTTGGGCGGGATTGCCCGCCGAACAGCGCGCCGCACCCTTGCTCAAAATGGCAGAATTGCTACGGAATCGGCAAGAGGAGTTGGCCCAAATGGAATCCCGCGATAGTGGAAAACCCCTATGGTTAACCCGAAAGGTAGATATTCCGCGTGCCGCGCGCAATCTGGAATTTTTTGCCACGGCCATTCAGCACCAGCATTCGGAAGCGCACCCCATGCAGGAAGGTCTGCTGAATCTGACACTGCGTAAGCCCTTGGGTGTCGTTGGATGCATTTCTCCCTGGAATCTCCCTCTGTATTTGTTTACTTGGAAAATTGCCCCGGCGCTGGCCGCCGGAAATACAGTGGTTGCAAAACCTTCAGAAATTACGCCCTACACCGCTTTTGTTCTAGGACAACTTGCGCGCGAGGCCGGTTTACCCGATGGAGTTCTCAATATCCTGCATGGTACCGGACCCGAAGTGGGCGGACCGCTTGTGGCCCATCCCCAAGTGGCGGCCATCTCGTTCACCGGGGGAACGGCCACCGGAAAGGCCATCGCTTCAGTGGCTGCGCCTATGTTCAAAAAGCTAAGCTTGGAAATGGGCGGGAAAAATCCCAACATTATTTTTGATGATGCCGATATGGAAAAGGCGCTCGACAGTGCCGTACGCTCTTCCTTTACCAATCAAGGCGAAATTTGTCTTTGTGGAAGCCGAATTTTCATACAGGAAAACATATATGAATCCTTCCGAGATGCCTTTGTCGCGCGGGTAAAGCAGTTGAACGTCGGAGCACCTGAAGACCCGAATTCCTTTATGGGAGCTTTGGTTTCAGAACAACACCTGCAAAAAGTACTGAATTACCGTCAACTGGCCTTGGACGAGGGAGGTACAATGCTCTGCGGCGATGAGCCCCTGTCCTTACCCCAGGCCAACGCCAAGGGCTATTTTATGAGGCCTACGGTTTTTGAAGGGTTAGGACCAGCCTGTAGAATCAATCAAGAAGAAGTGTTCGGTCCCTTGGTGACTTTGCAACCTTTCCGAGATGAAGCTGAAGCCTTGGCCTTGGCCAACGACAGTGCTTACGGCCTCGCCGCACAACTGTGGACCAACGACCTGGGGAGGGCGCACCGCATGAGCGAACGACTCAATACCGGAATTGTCTGGGTAAACTGCTGGATGGTGCGCGATTTACGCACCCCCTTTGGCGGTATGAAGCACAGTGGAGTAGGTAGAGAGGGCGGATGGGAAGCCCTTCGTTTCTTCACTGAACCCAAAAATGTATGTCTAAATTACAGTATTTAATTCCCCTCTCCTTGGCCTGTTTTTTCGGGCTCTCGGCACAGAATCAATCCCAATCAACGATGAAGCAAATTCTACACACAGCACAGGCTCCACAAGCTATTGGCCCTTACAGTCAGGGAGTTGGCTTCGGAAATCTGTGGTTTTTTTCCGGACAAATTGCCCTGGATCCTGCAACTGGAACCATGAAAAATGAAAGCATTGACATGGAAATTGAACAGGTGCTCAACAACATTGATGCGCTATTGAAGGCGGCTGGGGCAAGCTGGGGCGATATCGTAAAGACGAGTATTTTTTTGTTGGATATGAACGATTTTGGCACCGTAAATACGGCCTATGCGCAGCGGTTTAATTCGGGTTTCCCGGCCCGAGAAACTGTGGCTGTGGCACAGCTTCCCCGCGGTGCTCGGGTGGAAATTTCAGTGGTGGTGGCGCGCGAACATTCCAGTCAGGGAAACTAGTTTTTTAGGTTTGTTGGTTGTTTTTGGGCGGGTTCCCGGGCTTTCACGGGTAGTCCTCAGCCGGCTTGGGCTGCCCACCGGCTTTACGCGGGCTCCCAAGGTCGCCTGCGCAGCTCGGGGGCAGCATCCAAGCCGGCCTCCGGGCTACCCCGTTCAATCCCGCCCGCCAGCGCCTCGAGGCATGTACCGTCTGTAAACATAAAATCAAGCCTCGACGAGTCTTAAAATCAGGGCAAATCACCCCGACCCTGAATTGAAAATCCTACCTTTGATGCGAATTTAGAAGGTATGCATACGAATGTTAAAAAATGGAAGGTAGTGTTCATGGGTAGCCCTGAATTCGCTGTGCCATGCCTGAACATGCTGCAAAAAGAAACGGAACTGTTGGCGGTAGTGAC
This sequence comes from Bacteroidota bacterium, assembly GCA_027621385.1. Classification (GTDB taxonomy): domain Bacteria; phylum Bacteroidota; class Bacteroidia; order CAIKAF01; family CAIKAF01; genus CAIKAF01. The sequence goes on from JAQCBQ010000018.1 coordinate 6,303, forward strand.
CGCCCCCGATAAGCCTGCCGGCCGTGGAAAACAAATCTCGGCATCGGCCGTAGCTCTGTATGCCCGGGAACACGGATTGCCTTTGCTGCAACCCGAACGACTCAAATCGCCTGAATTTATTGAGCACCTTCAACACTTGAATGCAGATTTGTTTGTGGTGGTTGCCTTTAGAATGCTGCCCGAAGTGGTTTGGAATATGCCGGCCCAGGGCACGCTAAATGTACACGCATCCTTGCTGCCTCAGCTCAGAGGTGCTGCTCCGATTCAGTGGGCCATTGCCCATGGTCTGAAGGAAACGGGCCTCACCACGTTTCGACTCAAACATGAAATCGATACCGGAGATGTATTGCTGCAACAATCCATACCGATTGAAGAGCGCGAAACAGGCGGCAGCTTGTACACCAAGTTGATGGAGGCGGCACCCCTTTTGCTGGAAAAAACCTTAGAAGGGTTGGCTAGAGGAGAACTTCAGCCACGCGCTCAAGAAGATATGCCGGTATCCGGTCGACTTGAAGCCCCAAAAATCCAACGACACCATGCCCACTTGTTGCCCGAAATGACCGTAGCCCAAGCCGATCGTTGGGTGCGCGCCTTTAACCCCACTCCGGGTTCAGCCCTTCGCCTTCAATTAAGCAACGGCGATTTGATAGAAATTAAAATAAAAGAAGCAAAACCCGTCGGTTCCGATTCTGCTCCAAATGCATTCAGGTTGCCATTTGCAGATGGAGAACTGGAGCTGTTGAAACTTCAGCCCGCCGGCAAAGGTGCCATGGATGCGGCCTCATTTTTAAGGGGCTTGCGCCATCAGGTGGTGGGCTGGCAGCCCTTAGATTAAATCAAAAGGCAAATCAACTTCTGAATCAATCAAAAGCTCTGCCATCATGCCTACTCGTTTTGTCCTTCGATTTTTGTCTTTATTGTAGAAATCAACAAGGAAAGCCAACAGTAAATTACACGCTGTTTTTCGCAGGTATCTGAATAGCTTGCCTCTACTGATATCTGGGGCCTTTGAATGGAAATGCTTGCGACTTGAGCCAAAATCAGCCCCGACTTATTAACAAAACCCCCAACTTATTAACAAAATGCTTGATTTTACAAGGGTTACACTTGCATAAGTCATACCTGCCCATAAATTTGTTTCAACAAAACTCATTATTAACTCTTTAAATCATTTCACAATGAACAAAGCAGAATTGATTGAGGCCATGGCAAATGGCTCAGGCTTGTCAAAAGCTGACAGCAAAAAAGCACTTGATGCATTCATCGATGCTACTTCTGGAGCTCTTCGCGGCGGTGACCGTGTAGCTTTGGTAGGTTTCGGTTCTTGGAGCATCTCTGAGCGTGCTGCTCGCACCGGTTTGAATCCAAAAACCAAGCAGAAAATTAAAATTGCTGCTAAAAAAGTGGTTAAATTCAAAGCGGGTGCTGAGTTGTCCGGTTCTTTGAAGTAATAGTACTTTTTAATCGAACAAAAAAGCCGGCATTTGCCGGCTTTTTTGTTTTATGCCCACAGGAAGTGGGATTAACCAAGAATCTCTATCTGCTTTGCTCCTGTATTTTCTTGTTCTGAATACGGAATAAAAACAATCAGAATGCCCTGCTCTAGTTTGGCTTCAATCAGTCCTGCATTCAAATGCTCGCCCAACTTGAACCTGCGCTGAAAGGAATGAACCTCAAACTCCCGAAGGCGATACTTCAATGGTTCCTCGTTTTGCTTTGTGGAATAAGAAACTTCCAAATGTCCATGCTCTAAGCTAAGGCGGATGTCTTCTTTGGAAATTCCGGGAACCGAAAATTCCAACGAAACGCCTTCTTTTCGCTCAATGATGTTTACCGGAACCGTCCAGCGCCGATCTCCTTGAAGCTGACCAGGAAAGACTGTATCCAAAAAGGAGGGAAGCCTGTGCATGGTTTGGAAAGTTGGTTTTAAAATGCTGTTCATATGGATGTGAATTTAAGTTTATTCCTCCTCTACAAATTGCTTACCAATTGATTATCAGCGACATTTTGACATTGATTTTGGGCTTGGCCCTTCCATTTTATTCCTGAATTCCGTTTAATCCCAAAAAAAATATTTTTGTAATGATTTGATTTTTAATGATTTGATAATGTATGTGAGATTCCAATCTCTTCCGCCATTTTTTCAGCTTTTTAATCGTCCAAATGTCAATATGTCGGCCTAAAATGAAAGTTCAATTCAATTCTGTTTTTCAAAAGCGGTATTGGTTCCACTCAAACGGATTTAAAGTTCAAATAAAGGGTGGAAATGCCTCCAAAGTTGCAGGATGAAATGCAGCATAATGCCTTGAGTGCTGGTCTTAAGATTGCAATGGGTTAATTTTAGCAACCGCTCTTACGGCGAAATCTACTTCTCAGAGAAGTGTTAAAGGTCGCAAGGGCATTTGAAAACCCACTAAAATTGCATATTTTTACACGTTATATGCTTAACAGCTTGACTATGAATATATTTTCTACCTATAGCCGCACCATTCTGTTTCTCTTAATGGCTTTTCAAGGATCTTTATCTGCCCAGCAGATGTGTTTCACCAATCCGTCCATGGAGGGCAACAGTCAAGCTCACGTTGTTCCCGCGCCTTGGCAAGCCTGCTACGGATCTCCGGATACCCAACCCGGACAATGGGGAATTACCCTTCCCCCATCCAATGGAAACACGTATGTTAGTTTTCTGCACGCCGGCAATAACCCAAATGGGTATAAGGAAGGGATGACTCAACTGCTTACCCCTTGCATGGTGGCAGGTAATTCCTATACCATTTCTGTAGATTTGGCCTATTCCCCGGTTTACAATACCGCAGGACCAGGAAACTGCCCATCTTCTTTTGCAATTTATGGCGGTTCCTCAGCTTGTGCCATTGCCGAAACGCTATATACCTCTGGTCCAATTACGCATGCCAATTGGCAAACCTACAACATCACCTTTACGCCAACGGCAAATCACTGCTGGATTGCTTTTGCTCCATACTATACCGGCGCATGTACCGGATACATAAATATTTTGGCCGACAATTTCAGTTGCATTCAAAATGCATTGGTAAGCACCACTTCAACGGACGAGAGCTGCCCTGGATCCTGCGACGGAACAGTGACAGCAACAACCAACCAAGGGACACCTCCATTTACTTTTTCTTGGGCACCCGGGGGAGCCACCACCGCAACTGTCAATAATCTGTGCGCAGGAAGTTACACGGTTACGGTGACCGATGCGAACGGTCAAACGGCGCAATCTACAACAGTTGTGGGCTCTCCTCCTGCAATAAACTCCTCCACCCAGGTTAGCCATATTTCATGCTTTGGTGCTAACAATGGGTCGGCCTCGGTCAGCGCTTCTGGAGGCGCCGGTGGTTTTACCTATTCCTGGGCCCCATCAGGAGGTACAACGGCCTCTGTTTCTAATCTTGTGCCTGGAACCCACGTGGTAACCATCACAGATGCCAATGGTTGTACAAAATTGGATAGTGTTGTGGTAAACGAACCTCCGGTTTTGACGGCCTCCATTGCTGCCACTACGCCGCTTTGCCCCGGTGTTCCATCAGCGGCGCTTCAAGCCAGCGGCACTGGCGGGACGCCCAATTATACCTACGTTTGGAACAATGGCACAACAAGCAATACCCTCAGCAACCTGGGCATAGGAACCTATTCGGTTTCCATTACCGATGCGAATGGATGCACCGCTCAAGATACAATTACCCTAACCACCCCTCAAGCTATCTTGATTTCTTCTCCTCAAACTACGGATGTTACCTGTTTTGGCGCCGCCAACGGAACAGCACAGTTTAATGTTAGTGGAGGCAGCGGAAATCTCAGTTATGCATGGACACCCGCGGGAGGAACGAATTTGCAAGCCACAAGTTTAGGTCCAGGCACCTTTACTCTAACTGTTACCGACCAAAATGGGTGCACCGCCACCGATCAAGTCAATATTTCTCAACCTACAGATTTGGTTCTGTCCCTGAGCTCCTTAACGCACATCTCTTGCTTCGCTGCCAACGACGGCCAAGCTCAATCTTCAGCGGCCGGAGGGACACCCCCATACCAATACGCCTGGAGCAATATGCAAACCGGTACCAACGCTACAGGCTTAACCCCAGGAGCGCAAGCCGCTATCGTGATGGATGCCAATGGCTGCTTGGATACGGTTCCCTTTATGGTTAATGAACCCCCCGTATTGACGGCCAGTACAACCCTAACTCAAGATTCAATTTGCGAAGGACAAGATTTTCAGGTGGCTGTTGCCGCCGCCGGCGGAACTCCTACGTATTCCTACCTGTGGAACAACGGACAACAAATCCCGAATGCTTCTATTCTTGCCACGGAAGGAGTGAATAACCTGAGCGTCACCGTAACCGATGCCAACGGCTGTGCAATCACTTCGTTTATCAATGCCGTAGCCGGAAGTATCCCCGATGCAGGCTTTACCTATGCCCCAGTTTGCTTAGGGAATCCGGTTCAATTGACCTACAACGCCAGCAATACCACCGGAACAATTATTCAATATGGTTACGATTTGGGGGACGGAAGCCCACTTACCACGGTTTACAACCCCATACATACCTACAATGCCATCGGCCCTTGGCCCGCATCTATGGTGGTTTTAACCGACTTCGGTTGTGTGGACACCTTTCAGCAAGACATCCTGCTGTATGATATTCCCCTAGCCAATTTCTCAATGTCACCTCAACAAGGCTGTGCGCCTCTTTGCCCACAATTTACCGATGAATCTACAGTTCAAAACGCTAATATTCAAGTGTGGGCATGGTCTTCAAATGGCAATGTTTTCGCCAATACGGTCAACCCTTTTTACTGCTTCCAAAATCCAGGCACCTTTAGTGTTGGACTTACCGTAACTTCCTCAGATGGCTGTGTTTCAGCACCCTCAGCAACTCAACAGGTTGTCGTGTTCCCAACCCCAACAGCCGATTTCAGTATCGATCCGCCTGTAACTACGATGTCTAGCCCAAATGTGAATTACATCAACCAAAGCCTGGGTGCCGATTCGTACTTGTGGACCTTCCCCAATGGCATGACCCAGTCGGCAGAACACACATCGTTCTCCTACATCGATACAGGTCGCTATTGCGTAACCCTCCTGGCCTCTACAGATAAGGGCTGTGTTGATACAACTACTAAATGTTCAACCGTACGTCTAGATGTCAATGTACACATCCCGAACACCTTCACTCCCAATGAGGATGCTATGAATGAATTTTTCAGGGTGTATGGAACTGGAATTAAATCCGGACAGCTCTTGATTTTCAACCGCTGGGGAACCCTGATTTTCTCTACTCCTGATATCTTTAAAGGTTGGAGTGGCAGGGAAGCCGGTCGAGCCGAATTCGTACCGCAAGGAGTGTATGTGTATAAGGTCGATATCATTGACCTATACAACAATGACCATTCTTTTGTAGGAAAAGTTCAGGTGTTGCGTTAAAGAAGAAATTTAGAGCGCGTGGCTAACCGGGTTTTTTCTTTTGCTTCATTGTTGGCCACATTCCTTCTGGGTTTGCCTTTGCTAACGTACAGCCAAACCAGCTGCTATACGAATCCCTCAATGGAAGGACCAACGGTTCCCCACCAGGTTCCAAGCCCCTGGCAGGCTTGCTATGGCTCGCCCGATACTCAACCCGGTAACTGGGGATTTACCCAGCCCGCATCCAATGGCAATACCTATGTCAGTTTTCTCCATTCGGGTCAAAGCCCAAATGGATACAAGGAAGGAATGACTCAATTATTGAATCCCTGTCTGCAAGCAGGTACTACCTACGTGATTACCGTGGATTTAGCTCATTCTCCCATTTACAATACGGCTGGCCCAGGAAATTGCCCAAGTAGTTTTGCCATGTATGGTGGAAATTCTTCATGCGCTATTTCAGAAACACTTCTTGTTTCCGGACCAATTACTCATACAAATTGGGTAACGTATACGTTCACATTTACTCCAACTCAAAATTGTTGTTATATTTCATTTGCCCCCTATTTTACAGGTTCATGCACAGGCTATATCAATATTATGATTGATAATTTCACCTGCATTCAGCCTGCTCTTGTTTCGGCCTCTTCTACCGACGAATCTTGCCCCGGCTCCTGCGACGGTACTGCTACAGCAAATGTAACTCAAGGAGTCCCCCCATACACCTATTCATGGGCACCAGGCGGTCAAACAACGCCCACCATTTCCAATTTATGCCAAGGTTCCTACACGGTAACTGTTACCGATAATGCCGGACAACAAGCCAGCAGCACAACGACCGTTGGAGGCCCCACTGCTCTTACCACAACTGTTACTGGTGTGAATGTCTCTTGCTTTGGCCAAAACAATGGTACTGCTAATGTGGTGGCTATGGGAGGAACTCCTCCGTATACCTACCAGTGGAGCCCCTCCGGATTGAATGTGTTTAACCCCGCAGGTCTCAGTGCAGGCACGCACGTTGTCACAGTAACAGATGCCGCCGGTTGTACAATCTCCGATTCTATTGTTCTTTCAGAACCATCCGCATTAACAGGAAATATTGCCTCTTCTACTCCCGTATTGTGCTTTGGAACCAATACCGGGACCATCACCGGAACCGCTTCCGGAGGAACTCCACCATATTCATTCAGCTGGACCCCCGGCGGCAACGGGCAAACTTTATTTAATGCCTATGCCAATCAAGTGTATACATTAAATGTTACTGACGCCATGGGATGCTTGGTGCAAGCTCAACATCAACTCACCCAACCAGCTCAATTGGTCGGTGGAATTTCCAACCCCGTACAGCCCAGTTGCTTCGGAAATACCAATGGCTCTCTGTCCTCAAATGTGTCCGGCGGTACTCCCCCGTATTCCTATTATTGGAGCCCAACAGGACAAACTACAGCACAAGCTACAAACTTAGGCGCGGGCAACCATAGCCTATTAGTGACAGATGCCAATGGATGTATGGTCAATGTGAGTTTTCCCCTAACGCAACCCAGTCTACTTTCAGCGGGAATACCCAGCTTTACACACCTTACCTGCTTCAATTCAGGCAATGGTTCAGCAAACGCCATGGTGGGCGGAGGAACTCCCCCCTATTCCTATTCCTGGGCTCCAAGCGGTTCTACCGTCTCAAATCCATCCAATTTATCCGCAGGAACCCATACGCTAACGGTAACCGATTCCCGCGGATGTACTGCCATTGCCAGCCGAACCCTAACTCAGCCTCCTGCCATTGTTCCTGTGCTTCAACAAATGCAACCGGTTTCCTGTTTCGGCGGAGCCAATGGTAGTCTTTCTGTTCAGGTATCGGGCGGAGTCCCTTCATATACCTACAATTGGGTTCCCAATCAGGGAAATACGTTAAACCCGACAGGCTTAACGGCCGGTCAATATCAGTTAACGGTAACCGATCAAAACAACTGTACCCAAACAGATACATTCACGGTTGCTCAACCGAATGTGCTGCAAGTCAATGCCCAATTGCTATCCGGCCCCTTATGCCACGGCGATACCAATGCGGTTCTTCAAGCCTCTGCCCAAGGTGGCGTTGCTCCTTATTCCTATGCCTGGAACAACGGGCAAACAGGTCCGAATTTTGGCTCCGCAGGTCTTGGAACCTATACCGTTACCGCAACCGACGCAAATGGTTGTGCTGCGACAGACTCTGTGGTTGTAGCCAATCCTCCGCAGTTGAATATCCAATTTTCAACTTCCCAAATGCCCAGCTGTTTCGGATTTTCAAACGGCAGTGCCTCCTTCCAAGCCGGCGGCGGAACGGGAAGCTTGAGCTATCAATGGATTCCCTCAGGAGGGAATCAGCCCACTGCCATTAATTTGGCTGCCGGCAGTTACGCCTGCATCGTTACCGATTCAAACGGATGTGCCGATACCGGCAACGTTCAACTCACGCAACCTACCGCATTAAGCTTGTCCGCCCCAACGCTTCAACAGGTTGCCTGCTTCGGACAAAACAATGGACAAGCGAGCATATCCGCATCAGGGGCTACGCCACCATATACGTATCAATGGTCCAATGGCAGTACGGCAAACTCGGCCGTCAATTTAACAGCCGGTTCGTATTCTGTTGTTGTTACCGATGCTCAAGGATGTGTGGATTCCACACTGGCAATAATAACCCAGCCCCCAGCTCTTCAGGTTCAGTTCGCCCCATTTGACGATTCCCTCTGCGTTGGCCAATCTTTTAACCTGGCCACGCAAGTTTTGGGCGGAACTCCAAATTATTCCTACCTCTGGAGCAACGGCGCAACCACATCTTCCTCCGCCCTTACTACCATTCAAGGTCAAAATGCGCTTTCTGTCACCGTGACAGATGCGCAAGGATGTACGGCCAACGCCGGAGCCACAGCTTTGGCTGGCTCTATTCCACAAGCTCAGTTCGCTGTGAGCCCCGTATGCCTTGGCCAACCCGTTACCATTGCCAATTCCCCTTCCAATGCCTATGGAACCATCGTGCAGGCTGTTCTTGAATTAGGAAACGGCACAACAACCAACGGTACAGGAAACGTTCAATTCATCTACCCTTCTATCGGGCCTTGGACAATCACTCAAACCATTACTACAGAGTTCGGTTGTACCGATTCTGCTTCACAATCGCTGACCTTATTCGACGTGCCTCAGGTGGCTTTCAGCCCCTTGCAATCCGAAGGCTGTAGTCCTGTCTGCGTCCAATTCACCGACTTAAGTACGGTCCAAAATGCCACGATTGCCTCTTGGAATTGGCAAGACAACGGACAATCGTTTTCGGCAGATGCGCAACCACTACACTGCTTCAATAGTCCTGGAACTCACCAAATTCACCTGACCGTAAGCAGCAGCGACGGCTGTTCAGCCAGTTCCGCCCTGCCTGCTATTGTACAGGTATACCCAAATCCCATCGCTTCCTTTGGAATTTCTCCTCAACAGGTTTCGAATGCTGCACCCGAAGTGACCATTACCAACAGCAGCCAAATCGGAACTCAATACATGTTTTTCCTCCCCGATGGGAGCATCCAAACTGAACCCGATTTCTCCTATTCAACCACCGATACAGGTACCCACTGCATTCAATTGTTGCTTGCTACCGATTTCGGTTGCATTGATTCCGCTACAGCCTGCTACCGTGTCGCGCCTGAATATAGCTTGTATATACCCAATGCCTTTACCCCCAATGGCGACGGTATCAATGATATGTTTGGGGTAAAAGGAGTGGGAATTTCAGATTTTGAAATGTCGGTGTTCGACCGCTGGGGAGTTCTGCTTTTCCAATCGAACGACCAACAAAAAGGCTGGAATGGCGACCACCATGAAACCTATCAGCCGGTAATGCAGGGTGTTTATGTTTTTAAGGTAGAGGTGAAAGACATTTGGAATAAATACCACAGCGCCGTGGGTCGAGTTCACCTGATTCGCTAAACTTACCTACTTTTACATTCGATTAGGTAATGCAACATGGAACCCACTCTTGATATTTCTATTGTCATCCCTCTGTATAACGAGGAAGAATCTCTGCCAGAATTGATGGCATGGATCGACAGGGTTATGAAAAGCAAGGGCTGGAACTATGAGGTAATCATGGTAGATGATGGTTCGAAAGATGCTTCATGGAAAACAATTATTGAATTAAAAACCAAGTTCCCCTCGCTTCGTGGGTTTTCCTTTCGCCGAAACTATGGAAAATCCGCTGCCCTGAATGTTGGTTTCGAAGCCTGTAGAGGGCAGGTTGTTATTACCATGGACGCCGATTTGCAAGATAGCCCGGAAGAAATTCCAGCCTTGTATGCCAAAATTATGGACGAAGGGTTTGACTTGATCTCTGGATGGAAGAAGAAACGATACGACCCATTATCAAAAACAATCCCAACCAAGGTGTTCAATTGGGCTACCCGTAAATTAAGCGGGATTCATTTGAACGATTTTAATTGCGGCCTGAAAGCATATCGCTTCGATGTGGTAAAAAGCATTGAAGTGTACGGTGAAATGCACCGCTATATTCCAGTCTTGGCCAAATGGGCCGGCTACACCAACATCGGCGAACAGGTCGTTCAACACCAGGCCCGCAAATACGGCAGTTCTAAATTTGGATTGGAACGCTTTATAAATGGCTTCCTCGATTTACTATCCATCACGTTCGTTTCCCGATTCTCCAAAAAACCGATGCACTTTTTCGGCCTTCTTGGCCTGATTATGTTCAAGGCAGGTGGTTTTTTAGCCCTCTGGATTATTGCTCAAAAGCTCTACATCACATATTACCTGGATGAACGGGCAGCTCTTGTGACTCAAAACCCCCTGTTTTATCTGGGATTGCTCAGCATGATTTTAGGCACACAGTTTTTTCTGGCAGGTTTCGTAGCCGAATTGGTCTCGCGCAATGCCCCCGACCGCAACAAGTATCACTTAAAAGCGCAAACCGATGTCTGAGCACCTACTGGTGTTCCACGAAGGGCAACGAGAAAACATCGATTTTTCACTCATTTCGCCCACCTTCCGGCGCCCCGATGAAGTGGCTGAATTTCTGGATTCTCTGCAAAGTCAGTCCTATTCAAATTTTGAGGTGATTCTCGCCGATGGTACCCCTCAGCAATCGCTGTCTGAAATTGCCCGAAACCACCGCGGCAATTTAGACCTGACTTTTCTGTACGAATCCGGACTTCCCGTATCCGCGGCCAGAAATGCCGCCGCCGCCGTAGCCCGTGGGCAGTATTTTATTTTCCTAGATTCAGATTGCCTTATTCCGCCCGATTATTTGACCATCATATCCAATGAACTGAAGAAACAAGAACTTCAGCTCTTCGGCGGTCCCGACGCGGCACATCCCTCATTTACGCCAATACAACTCGCCATATCTTATTCCATGACTGGCTTATTCACTACAGGTGGTATCCGAGGCAAAAAGACCCGTTTGGGTGTTTTTCATCCCCGCGGATTCAACATGGGAGTGCATCGCGATTGGTTTCAGTCCGTGGGTGGATATTCTACCTTAAAATGCGGAGAAGACATTGATTTAAGCATGCGCTTAATTGCGGCGGGCGCTAAGTCTGCCCTCATTCCCAAGGCCAAGGTTTTTCATAAGCGCCGCACCGATTTTAATGCGTTTTACCGTCAAGTGTATCGATTTGGCGCCGCCCGAATTCATCTGCATCTGGCTCACAAAGGGCAGTTGAAAGCCACACATGTTTTCCCCGCAGCTTTTTTGCTCTTTCACCTGGCCTTTATCCCCGCCCTGTTTTTCCCTAAGCTCTTGTTAATGATGATGCTAGGCAGCGGCTTCTATTCCCTGTTGCTCCTCGTACACGCCAGCATTCAGGAACGCAGTCTGTTTGTAGGAATTCTGGCGGTGCGCGCTGCTTACACTCAACTTATGGGATATGGAGCCGGCTTTTTGCACAACGCTTGGGAAGTGTACGGCCGCAATCGTCCCGAAGGGTTAGATTTATAATTTTTGGGGGCCTTTTCCGGCTTTCCGCTGCAAGTCCACCTCGCAGCAGGCTACCGTTTAGCGGGCTGTGGTGGCTTCGTTCCTCAGCCTCCTCGCCCGGCAAACGGTTGGCCCGCTACAAGGCGTCCTTTCCACTGCAATCCGGGGCCCGGCCCCCCGTAAATAAGCCGCCCCAAATAATAGACCTTCCTTTTTGCCAGTTCAATTACTCTCCAATTATAAGCCGTTGCATTCCTTTAAACTCTCCCGAAGGACTCATCAATTGCAATAAATAAAGTCCAGCCTTCAATTCCTCAATGGAAATCGGTTCGTTGTGTTCCTGCACAATAATTTCTTTTATGGTTCTACCATGCAGGTCTAGAAGAACAATCCGACTTCCAGCAACGGGATGTGGGTGCACATGAATAAATCCCTGAGCTGGATTTGGATGTATATGCCATGCCGCATCAGAATGATTGAATTCCTCTGCCGTCAATGGTACAATCTCCACTGGTGGAACAAGGCGTTGCTTTAAAAACAATTTAAAATCCCCCGGTTTGAATTCAACTGCCTGCATAGGCTCAGTAACCACCAGGCTATCTCCACTGTAATACTCGTACCATACTCCATTCTCATGGAAAATAGGGTAGGCCATGCGGGTCTCCACATCAAAATTGACCATAGAAATGGCTGGCATAAGGCTGTCATTAAACCGAACTCGCTTTACATCTCCATTTAAAGTGGCCGCAACATTTAAGGTTTGCAATCCACTATATTGGGATCTTGCCCATAAGGCCGATCGATATACGTTATACAGCGCCTGCCGCCTAGCATCGTTTTGATACCCCCACCGAATGGGTTTGTTGCATACCCGGCAAGGTACATCAATGCTAACATCATACCCCAATTCTCCAAATTGCCAAATCATCTTGGGCCCCGGTATGGTTAAAAATAAGGCCGCAGCAGCCTGAGCCCGTGCCAATGCAATGCTGGTGTCTTGAATGTTGTGCTGGGGATTGCTTTGATCACCAAATTTTAGGCACCGGTACATGCCCCGCTCTTCATCATGACTTTCAATATAATGCACCAAATGCGGATTTGTCCAACCCCTTTGTGTATACAACGAATTATTCAAATTGCCGGTATACCCCATCATGGCATCGTGCCAGTCGTGGGTTAAGTTGCCCCACAACATAAATCCATGATTGGCCAACTGGGTTTCTTCAGCATTGTCTGCCCAATGTTCTAAAATTAAATAGGCATCAGGATCCAAAGCCCATAAGGAGTCTCCTAAATTTTTTAAGTATTGAATCCGAAAGGCATCAAAGCCATTTCCATTGTTGGTTAACCCTTTGGTATAATCAAATCTAAATCCGTCCAAATGATACTCTTCCAGCCAATACCGGCACACCTGCAATACATAATCTCGGGTAGCCTGCCGGGTATGGTCAAGATCAAATCCCCAACAATATGGCTCATGTGGACAAATTGAATTAAACCACGGATTCTCCGATGAGGGGCGGTTCTGAGTCGCATCCCAATACATATTTACCATCGGCGATTGTCCGAATGTGTGGTTCAAAACGATGTCAAAAATGACGGCGATTCCCCGGCGGTGGCACTCATCGATAAAGGCCTTAAAGTGCTCGGGAGTACCATAGTATTTATCTAATGCCATGTGAAAGGAAGGGTTGTATCCCCAACTTTCGTTGTTTTCAAATTCGCCAGGAGGCATCAATTCAATGGCGTTGACCCCCAGCCGCTGAATGTAATCTAAGGTGTCAATTAAATCAAGGTAGCTGTGCGAAGCCAAAAAGTCCCGAACCAATATTTCATAAATAATCAAATCTTTGTTTTGAGGCATGGCCACAGAATCATATTGCCAATCAAACGAAGGCATTCCAGTCTGAAATAAACCGATAAACCCACTCGTTTTTCCGGTAGGATAGGGGTAGGGATTCGGATATATTGTGGCTGAAATGTTCCCGTCATTGGCGGGGTCGGCAATCAATGTGCTTAAGGGGTCAGCCAGGCGCAATACCCCATCGTACAAGAACTGGTACCCATACCGCTGTTGAGGGGTTAAGCCCCCAACCTCCAACCACCAAGTGGTACTATCCGGACTTAGATGCATTAGGTAATTTGCATTCGGAATAAATTGATTGAAATCCCCCAATACAAATACATGATGTTTATGCGGAGCATAGAGCTTGAAAAGGACAGTAGAATCGTTTAATAGGGTTAACCCGTTGCTGCTCCCTGCTGGGGCAGCAGCTATTACAGGATTCCCAACCACAACATAATGAAGGGTGTCTGTCACCGTATTTTGCCCCTGCACGGCCTCAAACACCAACATGTGGTTCCCCGGAGTTTGGGCTGTAAGGGTATGATTAAGCTCTTGCATACCAGTCAACTGAACCAGGACCTGTCCATTGTCATACAAGGTTAAATTGGCCGCCTGATTTGTCTTTGCTACAACAGGTAAGGTGTCGCCCAGCTCCAATACTGCCAAGCCGTCTGGACTGAAAAAACGCCCCAATAAACCCGCATTGTTCGGATAAACAGGATAATAGATATCTGACCCATCCGAAGATCTGCCCACCACATTGCCCGATGTATTTCTAAATACAAAGGCCATCTGTTGAACAATGGTGTTTTGTGGATATCCATAAAAGGTAGCCAAATCAATAACAATGCGGTGAATGTTGTTGCCCAAATTATCCATTAATACGGTCGGATCTGCCGAACCCCATGTGCCTTTCACATGCTTCCAATCGCTCGGAGATGTACTGGCCTGTGTGATTAAGCCAGCATGGGCATATACCGGAGATACCCCATTTAAGGCTCCATTGCCCTTAGTCGCATCATATAGAATGGTAACTACATCCTGCTGTGTCGGAAATGCCGGTGTAACATCCAATATTTGACCTGTCAAAAGGCCCGGAATACCCAGCAATAGACCAAAAATTTTCCAAATTCGAACCATAACGAACAATTAGTTTGAAATCCAATACGTTAGCTCTTTCACCCAATCCCAATCGGCATTCTACTCCATGCCCAGTATAAAAAGAACAAAAAAATAGGGAGGCCATCGCAAAACGACCTCCCTACTCAAACAACCGAAACGATTATTTTTTCAGCAGGCGACCTGTAGCCAATACCTCAGCACCGTTGCTGATGTGGTAAACATACATGCCAGAATTCAATCCTGAAACATTCAAAACGGTTTCAAAATTGCCGTTGCCACTCACTTCATTGATGACCATCTCACGACCAGATAAGTCAAACAAACGAACTTGAACCTGATTTACTCCAGCCGCAGAGAACGAAACCTGAGCTTCTGAAACTGCTGGGTTTGGATAAACCCGTAAGCCCTTTACCAACTCACTCTGGAATGACATCATAGGCTCAGAACCATCGCACTGAAAACAAGCATCCCAACAAAAACGGTAGGTGCCACTTGCAGCAGGAATTTCAAAAGCCCGGTTGAAACCACCAAAGCCATCATCCACACCACAATCCGCTAAGGTTGCAGCGCCTTCGTTGGTTCCCCAATCTCCATTCACAAACTTCCAGTTCTGAGTCATACCTACTGAACCAGCTGGATAATCAACGGTAATAGACCAAATGTTGTTTCCCAAATCGGTCATGGCCGAATTTGAATCGGTTGGAGCCCAGTTGGCCACTGCTGTGGTGGTTCCACCCAAAACAGCACCATTGTCACCGAAATTACCGGCAGCACGAATGCCCGTTCCCGCTAAGGTGGCTCCGTTCGCCAAATAGTCCGTGATGTCTACCTGATAGGTGATGGTCACCTGGGCAGACGCTACAGCCGCCATCATTAGCGCTGAAGAAAAAGTAAAAAGTTTTTTCATAATGAAAAATTAAACGGTTAATGGATTACTTAGTGTCAAAATGACAAACCAAGGTAAAGTATTTTTTTTCATTTAACAAAATCTTAGTGTTTTTTTTACACTCACTGTATTTTTTTTGTTAGGGGCCTTTTCCGGCTTTCCGCTGCAA
>JAQCBQ010000207.1 GCA_027621385.1 Bacteroidota bacterium
GGAGGCTCCATGGTTGGTTCTCCACGATTGCCCATCGGATAGGCGCATATAAATTTGATAATTATCTGCAGTTGGACTTTTATCGCGGGTCCAAATATCTGAGGGAGAGGTATTGTTTGGAATGCTCCCTGCATCGTAGGAAAGCAGGTAGAAAATTTCATCGTAGCTCGGCAGGTACCAGTCGCTGTGCCCGTTTTCAACCAGGGCAGAACAATTTCGGGCGGCTGTAGCCGCGTTCACTTGGGTGGCCGATTGCTGCGAAAGTTCGGTGGGCATGGCCAAGCCTCCGCTGCCGCTGACTCCGATAATCTGATTGTCCACATAATCTTTGGTAACCGCATCGGCAGGATTTACCGGAGTGGCCAGGTTTTCAATGGCAAAGCCGTTCATGTTTAGGTTGGTGTTGGCCGGGTTGGGTAGAACCAAGGCCCATTGAGGGGATTGAGGCGTACCGGCGTTGTAGTAAAACCCGGCGGGAGCCAAGGTCGTTCCGGTGTTAAACACCATTAGAGAGGTGGCGGGATTGGAAATCGTTGTTCCATCGGTTAGGCTTTGCAGGTTAACCCGCGGCATCAGAACACCTCTTGTTGTGTCTTGAGTTTCCAAAATGGCCGAAGGGTCGGGCGTGCCCGGTTGGGGCGAGATTTTAACGCCTTGGGCAAGTAGGTTTACATTCAATACAAGGGCAAGGAAAATAGTATTTTTCATTTCAACGATTTAACGAATACAACGGGCATTTTGTAAGTTTCCGGAACTACTTCCTGACTGATAAAAATCACTGAGCCTAAATCGCCAGGTTTCTACACTGTTGGTTGTTCCTGGTTGAGAAACAACCCAAAACATATTGGAAGAGCCCGAATTGGGAATTACCACTGCCGGATTTCGCATCAACTGAAAAACCTCAAGCGTATTTGGCAATTGCCAATCGGAAAATCCACCTTCATTCAGATTTCGGCAGTACGATAAGGCGGCCATAAAATTCATGGTTTGTTGGGATTCGTCGCTCATCATACTTGGGCAAAAACAAGTTCCCCCTCCGCTACCACTCACATTAATAATCTGATTGTCTACATAATCTTTGGTGACCGCATCGGCAGGATTAACGGGAGTGGCCAGGTTTTCAATGGCAAAGCCGTTCATGTTTAGCGCTGTATTGGCGGGGTTGGGAAGTACAAGCGCCCATTGGGGAGCCTGAGGCGTGCCGGCGTTGTAGTAAAACCCGGCGGGAGCCAAGGTCGTTCCGGTGTTAAACACCATCAGGGAAGTGGCAGGATTGGAAATCGTTGTTCCATCGGTTAAGCTTTGAAGGTTAACCCGCGGCATCAGAACACCTCTTGTTGTGTCTTGAGTTTCCAAAATGGCAGAAGGGTCGGGCGTGCCCGGTTGGGGTGAAATTTTTACGCCTTGAGCGATGCCAAAAGAACCGAGTGACAAACCAAAGAACAATAAATAAAGTCGGTGTACCATGGAATTGAATTTAAAGTGGAAAGATACTAAAATACCTCGGGCACTATTAATTTAAGTCCCACGAATTCACGCTGACTTTACCTTGGCTTGATGTAAGGTTTTTTTAAGGCGAGGTTATGGGGTAGCGAATCACCACAATGCCTGAACCTCCGGCACCCCCCGTTCCACCTTGGCCACCCCCTGAACTGCCTCCACCGCCTCCGCCGGTGTTGGCTTGACCTGAAATTCCTGAATTGTTTATTCCACTGGCTCCATTTCCTCCTCCACCTTGACCTCCACTTCCGGGAATGCTTGAATTCATAGTTCCACCACCGCCGCCTCCGGCATACCAAAGGGTGCTGCCTGTTATGGCGGAGGACAATCCGGGACCACCATGTCCGCCCAAATTGCCAAGAACGCCGGCCCCACCGGCGCCACCGCCACCTCCTCCGCGTGAACCCGTGTTTGGATCTAGTCCAGCTCCGTTGGCGCCCGCATGACCTTGACCGGGCGTGCCTGCCGCTCCCGGAAAGGCGCAGGACATCCAGGCTCCGCCGCCGCCGCCCGATCCGCCTGTAAGAGCAACGGAATTGCATCCCGGCATTGAACCACTTCGGGCAGCTCCTCCACCAATGGCAGTTTGACCAAAGGCCGAAGAGTTTTGGCCGCTTTGGGCTTGAAAGGTGAATTGGCTGGCCGGAGCCCCGCCGGCGCCCACTGCAATGGTGTAGGTCTGAAGGCTGATGTTCAAACTTCCGGTCAAAAATCCTCCAGCGCCCCCGCCACCTGCAAAATCAAATCCGCCTCCACCGCCTCCCGCTACAATCAAATAATCCACTTGATTGGAACTGCCTGTGCTGTTTACGGTAAATGAAGAAGTTCCGGTTTGGGTAAAGCGATGCACCCTGTAGGTTACTCCTGCGTTTCCGTTGCTGCCGTTTCCTACATAATCAAAAACTTGGCCGCCGGTAGCCGCAATCGGGCACCAAAGGGTGTCGCTCAGCAGGGTAGGGCTTGATGCTCCACAGGCATCGTAGGCCCAAACATAACTGGAATAGGCGGAATCGCAAGAGAGTCCCGTTTGAGTATATTGCAAACTGTCTCCCAAATCAATGGCCGTAGAATAGGTGTTGCTGCTGTTCCATTTGTACCCCAACACTCCAGGAACACTGTCCCATCGCCAGGTTATGGCTCCTGAAAGATTTAGGCTGGTTTTAGCAATGGGTGCCGCGGGTGGATTGCAACCACAAAAAATATTTTGCCAGCCACCAGGCGGGATGTAGGTTTGAAGGCAGTTGGTTCCGGTATTGAAAACAATAAGGCCCGTAGCGGGAGAAACAATACCTGAAATCTGAGCTTGGCTTAACCGCGGAGGCAAAAAACCTCGGTTGCTGCTTTCCAATTCCAATACAGCCGAGGAATCAATCGTTCCCGATTGACCTCCAATTTTGACCTGACCTTCCAGGCATGGAATACTCAGCAAGGTCACAATGTAAAAGAGAAAATAACGCATAAATAGGAGTCAAAAACAAAATTAATGCGACAGCATCACTTGAATGGCTTGTTGCATATCGTTAACAATATAATAAACCCCCGCAGAAAAAATAGAAGGCACCTGAACCTCGGCCTGGGTTGAAGATTCAACCCAATCGAGCAGTCGGCCTTGCCCAGAAACCCAACTCAAGCGTTTGCTTTTCCATTCTTGGGGTAGGTACAGGGTTTGACCGGGTTTAACGGGATTGGGAAACACGTGTAGGGGAGAGCCTGTTTCTTTGGAAATTCCGGAACTGATTTTTTTGCCAATGCAATATTCCCCCGATTGGGGCTTAAATAAATCAAAACGACCAATTTTATCGTTTAAGTTGGCTCCCGGAACATGCAAGGCCACGGTGGGATCGGCCGTGGCTTCGGTCCAAACCGCCGAGCGGTGCGGACGAAACAACAGCACCAAACTGTCTTCTGAACCTACAATAAGCTCGTTGTCTAAACGCGCTGAACTTCCGGTGGTTCTGCCATTGTAGTTCAAGGCTAACGTGAGATCGGTTGGAGCTCCGTCAGGAAAATAAAACGACCAGTGCCGTTGAGGATTCAGCATCAGCCCGGGGCCCCAGCCGTTGGCTCCTGTCCACCGGTGACCCGCAAACATGCGGTAGGAAGCTGAACTTGTTTTGGCGGCGTTGACCATGGCATAGCCCAGGGAGTAATTCCCAGAATTGGAGAGCAGAGAGTCGGTGGCCGTTTCTGCCAAACCAAGCGCTTCATTTCGATTTACCACCGCGTGTTTGGGTTCAAAGGGAAGGGTAGCCGTCACCAAAGTGCTGTCCCCTTGAATGAGTACCGTTTGTTTGAACTCCTGACCGGCAGTCCCCAGCCAAGTTAATTCCACCGGAATACCGGAGGTATATCCCGTTTT
>JAQCBQ010000208.1 GCA_027621385.1 Bacteroidota bacterium
CACATCTACACCTCAAGGTCATTGTTATGGCTGTGGTTTCGGCTACGCTCAACCACCGGCACTGGTGCCTGAGCGAAGTCGAAGGCACGCTCAACTACCGACACTATTCACCGCCACTGGTGCCTGAGCGAAGTCGAAGGCACGCTCAACCACCGACACTATTCACCGGCACGGGTGCCTGAGCGAAGTCGAAGGCACATCTACACCTCAAGGTCATTGTTATGGCTGTGGTTTCGGCTACGCTCAACCACCGGAACTGGTGCCTGAGCGAAGTCGAAGGCACATCTCATTAGAATAGCGGTATTCATTTTTTGTGATTTTTGTAATGGGTACTATTTGTGCACTCAGCCAGCGTATGTAAGTCATTAAATATGCCATTAATCAACGCTTCTTTCTTTTTTCTGCTCCATCCTTGCACTTGCTTTTCTCTATAAAATGCTTGATCAATTCTTTGAAACTCTTCAAAGTAGACCAATTTAACGGGCAACCTTTTCTTTGTATGATTAGCACCTTCGCCTGCTTGATGTTGAGCGAATCTTAACTCAAGATTGTTGGTGCTACCCGTGTAGTAACTCCCATCAGCACATTCTAATATATACATCCATCCTTTCATATCAAATCAGCGTATCCCCCCCGAGCAACAAAACCTCCAATGTTCCTGGAAACAAGTTTTGTAGTTTGTTGCAGGTGAAGGAGACTGAGAATTTCAACAGTCTTGTAAATATAGATTAATGCGCTGAACTTTGCCAAGTACTGAAACGGAAATGGGCTCTGCAGATGTGCAACCCATTAGGGATATGTCCACCTTCGCCTTGAATTCAGGCGAAAATTTTCGTCGGGTCGGTTTTTTAATATCGTTTAGTAAAATTTTTAACTAAACCTCTGGTCCAAATATCGGGGAGTATTACTCCCTACAATCCCTTCACCAATTCCTCCAGCGGCAGGCGCTGCCTGGGTGTCCATTCTCGGGTTAAAAAGGGTTCGTCCAGCTGCTCGGGCATGCCCGGATATCCCAAAACAAAGAAACAGCCCAATTCATGGGGGCGTTCTTCTTCGACCAAGCTCTGCGCTAGTTCCGGGTCGTATCCGCCCATCAAATGACCAAATATGCCCAAATCTGCCGCTTGAATGAACAAGGACGACAAGGCGGCACCCAAATCAAACATGGCATGCCGGTTGCTCATGTTGTAGGCCGGCAAATCGGTCAGCGTGTAGGCCATTCCCAACACCGGTGCATGCTGAGCCCAAGCTTGGTTTCCGGCACTTAAAGCGTTCAGAAATTGCTGAAAGCGCGGCTCGGGCCGAAAGGCGATTTCAAACCTCCAAGGCTGAGCATTCATGCTGCTGGCCGACCAGCGGGCGGCTTCAAACAGCGTACGCAATTCCGCTTTGGTTGGCAGCTCAGGACTAAACGAACGAATGCTCCAGCGGTTGCGAATGGCGGGCAGCAAACCTTCAGGTAAATTATCGGTTTTTGCCGCATGGGCGGATGAAACATAAGTACTCATACATGCATGGGAATTTCCATCAATAACGCATAGGTACCGCTTTTGGTTGTAAAAGTAAATCCATTGGCATCGGTCATGCCCAAGGCATCCCTGCGCTTCAGGCTCTGTTGTTCAACCTGAGCCTCGCCTTCAATGATGAAAAAATACAGTCCGTTCCCGGGCTTTTTCAGGGTATAGGTGTGGCTGCTTCCGGCACTGGCTTCAATTAAATGAAACCAGGCGTCCTGATGAATCCAAACACCGGCATCCTCGGGATTGGGCGATAAAATTTGCTGCCAACGGTCTTGCCGCTCGGCCACATCAAAGGCCAGCTGGTCGTACCTTGGCCGAACCTGTTTTTCACGAGGAAACAGCCAAATTTGAAGCAGGCGACAGGCCTCAGCAGCGTCTCCATTAAACTCGCTGTGCTGAATTCCGGTTCCGGCACTCATGACTTGAATTTCTCCTGCCCGAATGATGCCTTCATTCCCCATGCTGTCGCGGTGCTTTAGGGCTCCCGACAAGGGAATGGTAATGATTTCCATGTTGTCGTGGGGGTGAGTTCCAAACCCCATTCCACCCGCTACCTCATCGTCGTTGAGTACGCGCAGTGTGCCAAAATGAATCCGTGCAGGATCATAGTATCCGGCAAAACTAAAGGTATGCCAGGTTTTCAACCAACCGTGGTTGGCATGTCCTCGGCTTTCAGCGGCATGATAAACGGTTTTCATGGGGTTTGTGTTTAAGGGTTTTGAACGAAACAGGGCCGAAAATACAGATTGAGTGCTCAGGGCCGAGGCCAAGGCGGTAAGACCTGAGAGTTTTAAAAATTCATGGCGCTTCATACATACAGGGCTTTGGTTAATTCCATGGCAAATTCATCGATGGGCCCCAGTCGGCGCAGCAGCTTTAGGTCCGGATTTTGGCGCAGGGCCTCCACCATCAACCAACGGTCAGTGGTTTCGCCGAAGCCCCCGCTAAGGACTAAAACGTCTAGGGACAGTAGCTGCACCAACCGCATGGCCGAGGCAGCATCTTGAGCCATGAGCACTTCGCGGCCTTCGGCCTGAGCCAAGACCCGAAGTTTTGGCAACACCTCGCGCTGCGACCCGGTGATTAAGATTCGATGCATGTAAATAGTTGTACCTACAAGTATATACCTAAAAAAATAGAGCCACCCAAGGGACTCGAACCCTCGGCCTACGCATTACGAATGCGTTGCTCTACCAGCTGAGCTAGGGTGGCGGCCGCAGAACAGAACGGATCTGTTTAGGGCAAAATTACAAGAAAAGAATGATTCCTGCTGTCTAAAAATGCAAATGGGTATTGGGCAGGAGGCGATTTGCGGGCGGGATTGAAGCAGCTACCCCGCAAGGCGCAAGCGGGCAATTGGCCCCCCGAAAAAGAGCGACTTTAGGAGCTCCTTTTTCGGGGTTGGCCATTCCCGCTTGCGGCGCGGAGTAGCGCTGAAAGCCCGGTTACCCGCCCAAATACCCTTACTGAATGCGGGAAAGCAGCTGTTGTATTTGCTCTTCTGTGTATTGTTCCTCCCGAGCCAGGTGGCGCAGTTCAGCGGCCGACATGACCGAGCCCAGAAAGGACTCGATGGGCTGGCGCTGCACCCAAGATGCCATGGCCAGCCAGCGCAGAAATTGCCGGGCCGTCTGCTGGGGGTTGAACAGATACATGCCCAACAGGCTTGAATTGGCTGTGTTGCTGCTGCCCATGCCCCAGGTTTCGGTATGCTGTATGGCCCAATCCCAGTAGCCCTGGCTGCGGTTCCAGCCGAAAAACTGATGCCAGCGCCGGGGAAGCGTATCCTGTGGCTGAATGTGTTGATGCAGAAAGCTCCACAGCGCATCGCTTTGCGGGCGCAAATGCTGAGCCAAATCGGTCCAGCGGCGCGGCGAAGCCCATACCATAGCGTTCAGCCACCAAAAAGCCTGTTCATTTGCCGGTCGGCGCCTCAGCAGCCGCGTTTGAACGGCGGGCGTTTGGTCCATGCTTTTACCGAGCCAGAGCTGCATAAAATCGCGTTGCTCGGGCCGGTACGGAATGGCTCCGGGCAGAAAAACCCGAGACACAAAATCGGCTTTAGCGAGGTAAAATTGACTGCTATCGGGCCAAGCATCCTGCAGCAAAGAGGCCCAAAACAGGCATCCACCGGGCGTATTCAAATCCGGATATTGCAGCTGTTTGGCCAAAAAAAACAGAGAATCGAACTGCTTCAAATCGGCGTAGGTTTGCAGCAGAAAGGGATAATCTGGCCGTTCGAAGGGCGGCCCTGAACGAAGAAAATAGGTTTTAGCCTGCTGAGGCTGACGGTTGAGCACATGCAGCCGAGCCAGCATTAAAAATTCGGCA
>JAQCBQ010000209.1 GCA_027621385.1 Bacteroidota bacterium
TGTTTTTCCTTCAAGGGGGCGGAAATCACATTAAAGATTTTTTGTTCTTGGAAGACTTGCTGGATTTCGTTGAATATGCATTAATAAAGAATATGCGCGGCGTTTATAATGTTTGTTCCGGGGAAGCCGTTTCGGTGTTTCAGGTATTGGAGCAGGTTGAATTGATAGCGGGTGTGCCCTTAAAACGGGAGTTAATACCTGCCCATCCCTCTGATGTTCGACGCATGAGTTTAGATCCAGGCAAGGCCGCTTCCGAGGGGTGGCAGGCAAAAACCACCTTAAAACAGGGGATTCAAAATCTGTGGTTAACCATTCAAGAACAGGATTGAAGCCGGGAATTCTTTATTTAATCAATGATTTGCAGGCGGGGGGGGCTGAAATGTTTTTAAAGCGCCTTGGCGAAGGCCTAAGCGGCGAGTACCAACCGTGGATTGGGATACTAAATCCCAGCAGCAATCAAGCTGATTTTCAGCGCTTTTTCTTCGAAGGCGGCCATTGGAAAGAATTCCCCCTCTACCAGTATCCGGAAGCCTCTTTGGCAGACCAACTGTTTTGGAAAGCCAATGCGGTGTTGCGTCCCTTTGGATTTACCAATACCTACTTCAAACTGAAGAAAGCCAAAGAGCAGCGGGCTTGGCAGCATCGATTAAAAAAAAAACGAATTGTTTTGGTAAACAGCAACAGTTCGGCTTCAGATGCATTTGTTGCCAAACAATTGAAGCCGCTTGTGAACCTTCCTTGGGTGTTGACCCAGCATAGTTCATACAATCGGGTGCGCTGGGGAATTTTAGGAAGTGAAAAAGAGTTTATCAATCATGCTGCCGCCATTTTTGGGAAAACGGATGCCATATTGTACACAGCAGAAGACAATGTGGATATCTACGCGCATGTACCGCTTTCACCCCACACCATTGTCAAAAAAGTATATTTGGGGTATGAGCCCCAAGGGGATATTCCGGAAAAACCGGACCACCATAAGCCCTTAAAACTGGTTATGATGGCCAGAGGTATTCCGGAAAAGGGCTGGGCACAAGCGCTTCAAGCCATTCAAATACTTAATGCCAAACAGATTCAAGTAGAACTCCAAGCCATATACTCCCCAACTGAATATATGGAAACGTTGAAACAGGAGTATGCAGGGCTTACCGGGGTGAATTGGCTCGGGTATTTGTCCAATCCTGCCCCACTTTTGGCCGCGGCCCATGCATCATTGCTGCCCTCCTATTTTCAAGAAAGCCTTCCCTATGCCATTACCGAAAGTCTGGCCTACGGAACGCCGGTTATTGCCTTGCCGGTGGCTGAAATTCCGAGTATGTTGAGCACGGAATGGGGTTTGGCCGGACAGCTATTGCAGGCAGACCCAAACGGAAAGGCTCAGGTGGAAGGGCTGGTAATGGCCATTCAAACCTATTTGGATAGTCCGGATTGTTGGAGCGAACACAGCCGCCTTGCCAGGCTTGCTTTTGCATCTAAATTTAGCCTTAAAACCTGTCTGCAAGCCTATAAAGAGGTTTTTGATGCATTGACTAAAATACCACAATAACAGCTTCGATGACCAGGAGCGTTGAACCTCATATTTCTATCGTCCTTACCTGTTTTCGTGAAGGCAAGCTGCTGCAAAGAGCCATAGATTCAATTCTGGCTCAAACCGATTCCCTTTTTACCACCATTATTGTTTTTGATGCGGGTGATGAGCTAACGAGAACGCTGGCTACATCGTGCGCCCATGAGCGGGGCTTTCTTTGGGTGGAACACAAACAAAATGCAGGATTATCTGCCGCTAGAAACAGCGGGTTTGCGCATGCCATCGACTGGGTTGTGCCCCTAGATGCCGATGACAGTTTGCCGCCAACGGCAATTTCCGATCTTAAGGTTGCCATTTCACAGTTTCCGGACGCTGATTTTTTTTATGGAAATTACCGTGTTCTTGGCCCCACATCGACACAGGATTTGGTCTTGTGTGGAGAACTAACCGATAACGGCCAACCCGGAGGCAGATTAAATGGGTTTAAGCTTAGCGAAAACTGGAAATTATTGGGGACAAGCCCCTGCAGAAAAAGGGTGTGGGAAGCCATAGGCGGTTACGATTTGGCCTTTTCAAATACGGTTCAGGATGTTGATTTTTGGCGCAGGGCACTCCTAAACGGGGCTATCGGATACTGGATTGACCGAGAAATATACCAATGGCACCGCAGCGAATCTGGAATGAACGCCTCGGTCAAGGAAGAAGATCTGGTGCCTCTTCGCCTTAAGAGTTTACCCTTTTATGAAAAATTTAATCCGCCAATGGCCCAGCATTATGCCGATTATCTGTATCGGTATTTTACTCGAAGTCGACAGCGAACAGCCCTGTTGAATTTACTTAAAATCCATCCTCAATTTTTTGATAAAAAGCAGGCTGTGTTGGCTGGACTGATAAATATCCCGCTATTGTATGCATTGGTGTATAGAATCTTGAATCGGCATACTTTATCCAGTTAGCAGCATGCCGACCTTTCCAACAATCACCTTGGTAACCCCCTCTTTTAATCAGGGCATGTATTTGGAACAAACCATAGATTCTGTACTTAGTCAGGGTTATCCTGAGCTTGAATATATGGTGATGGATGGGGGTAGCACCGACGAAAGCGTAAACATCATCAAGAAATACGCCCCGCATTTGCACGCTTGGGAGTCTTGTCCGGACGGAGGGCAAAGCCGTGCCATTAATAAGGGGTTGGTTCGAAGCAGAGGGGAAATGGTGGGATGGATTAACTCGGATGATTTTTTGGAGCCAGGCGCCCTTTTTGCCTGGGCCGACGGATGGAAGAGTCAGCCCAGCCCCCTGGCGGTTTGTGGCTCAGCAAAAGTTTGGGATGAAGCCCGGTTCTCTCACCTGCGGCAACCTTCTTTTCTAGGCGCTTCAAGGGCAGAAACCCTTTCAAAGGCCAACATTAATCAGGAGGGAACCCTATTCAATGGAGATAAAGTTCGGGCCTTAGGTGGGGTTCACCCCGAATTTCAGTACGCCATGGATTTGGAGTTGTGGTTTAGCCTATTGCTGGGTAGCCCAGAAGCGCCAGTAGTACAAATTGAAAATACGGTTTCTAATTTTCGAAGGCACCCTGAGGCCAAATCATCCATTCAAGCACAGGAGCCGCCCGGTAAATCGCACATGTTTGCCGAACGCCTTTTGCTCATGCAAGCTTTGTCAAACCTCTGTTTCCCTGATTCAAAAGTCCCAATGTTTCCCGCCGCCGGTCTGAAAAAACCCTTTAATTATGCATTAAGGGTACAGGTTTCGGTTTCACTTGCTCAGCACATTGTTTCTGCCTTTGTTTTTCAACACAGCATCTTTTTAGAGGATATGGGCTCAAGCTTTGATTTGTTGCGCTGGCTATTAAAGAGCAAAAAGGCATGGTCGCCAGAGCTACAACCAGAGTATAGGTATTTGATGAAAAGGGGCCTGGTTCATGCCTTATTTGGAAACCCAAATCGTCCCTAAAAAGGAATGTGGCCTAGGTTGTATTTTTTGCTGTTGAAATGGAAACCTAAATGGTTGGCTTGGTGGCTGGCAGGAAAAGAAAACGCGAGCTTAACCAGCGATACCAATCCCCCCGGGGGGCTACTATTGGCCGAGGAAGAGCCTTTAGGGTATAAACCATTTGGAATACCCGAACTGGCCTTGCCAGTGAAAACGCGAGCCGTTTATGCCCACGAATATGCCTCGGCCTTGGTTTTTAGCGAGGGAGTATGGTTGTGCCCCAAGGGCTTGGCTCAGTTGGGACTTAAACACAGTTCTGAATCAAAAACCATACATGGTTTTTTTGTTTTGGAGTCTAGGCTGAAGAGGACGATTCATAGAATGG
>JAQCBQ010000210.1 GCA_027621385.1 Bacteroidota bacterium
GCCGTTGCATTGGTGCGGGAATTGTTGAATTTGAGCGATGAATATGAGGTAATTTTTCTGCAGGGCGGAGCCAGTTTGCAATTTTACATGGCCCCTCTAAACCTATTGAGCTCCAATGGTTATGCTGCATATTTGGACACCGGAACCTGGGCCTCCAATGCCATTAAGGAGGCCAAGCGGGTGGGAAAAATAGAAGTGATTGGGAGCTCAAAAGATAAAAACTACACGTATTTGCCCACGTTCTCTGTACCCAGCGATGCGGATTATGTGCACTATACCTCTAATAATACCATTTATGGTACCCAATTTCAGTCCATTCCAGAGAGTGAAATTCCTTTGGTCTGCGATATGTCCTCAGATATTTTTAGCAAATCCATTGATGCGTCAAAATATTCCATGATTTATGCCGGAGCTCAAAAGAATATGGGACCGGCCGGAACAACCTTGGTGATTGTAAAGAAAGAAATGCTAGGGAAAACAGGACGTAGCCTGCCTACCATGCTGGATTACGCCGTGCATATCGATAAAGAATCCATGTTTAATACCCCACCTGTTTTCCCGATTTATGTAAGTATGCTTACGCTGAAATGGTTAAAACAAAATGGAGGATTGCCTTGGATTGAAGAGGTTAATCGGCAAAAGCGGGATTGTTTTTATGAAGCTTTGGATGCCAATCCCTTTTTTCGAGGGGCAGTGGAACCCGCAGTACGCTCTTGGATGAACGCCACCTTTCTATTGAACGATGAACGGTTGAAAGCAGACTTTGATGCCATGTTGAAGGAACGTGGCATTAGCGGATTAAAAGGGCACCGTTCAGTTGGTGGCTACCGCGCCTCCATGTACAATGCGCTTCCGATAGAAAGTGTGAAAGTACTCACTCAAGCTATGCATGATTTTGCTCAACAACACGGATAAGTTATGATTCGGATTTTAGCCAACGATGGAATTGAAGAAAGCGCTTTGCAATCCTTAACCGAGAAGGGTATCGAGGTGATTACCACAAAGGTGAGCCAGGAAAATTTAGTGGAATACATCAATACCGAACAGGTTCGAGCCTTGCTGGTACGTTCTGCAACCAAAGTACGTAAAGATGTGTTTGACGGTTGTCCCCATCTTTCGTTTGTAGGCCGAGGTGGAGTAGGGATGGACAATATTGATGTAGAATATGGACGTTCTTTAGGGCGTACAGTGACCAATACTCCGAGCAGTTCTACCCGCTCGGTGGCTGAATTGGTATTCGCTCATTTGTTTTCGGTGGGTCGATTTTTGCATCATTCCAATCGTGTTATGCCGTCTGAAGGCCAAACCCGTTTTAATGAGTTGAAAAAGAGCTATGCCTCGGCCTTTGAATTGAAAGGGAAAACCTTGGGGATCATTGGTTTTGGTCGGATTGGCCAAGAGGTTGCCCAAATGGCTATGGGGCTTGGAATGAAGGTTCTGCCCTACGACCCTTGGGTGAAATCTGCCGAGATTGAGGTGGATTTTCTGCAAACAGGCGATACGTTTACCCTTGAATTTGAGACGGTTTCCTTGCAAGAGTTGTTGGCAGGTAGCGATGCCATTACCCTGCATGTACCCATGCCTTCGAACGGCAATGCCTTAATTGGTGCTACCGAATTTGAACAGATTCGACCTGGTGCTGTTCTTATTAATACCGCCAGAGGCGGGATTGTTGATGAAATGGCATTGCTTGCCGCCCTAGATTCTGGTCGTTTGGGTTTTGCCTGCTTGGATGTTTTTGAAAATGAGCCCAGTCCTAAAGCAGAGCTTTTGAATCATCCTAAAATCAGTGTTTCTCCTCATGTTGGCGGAAGTACGGCCGAAGCCCAAACCCGAATTGGAGAAGAGCTGGTGGAGTTGGTGTTGAACCACTTCAACATCTAAATTATGGCCGATTTCCTGCCGTTTTTGGCGGTTTCGCCCGGTCCTACTATTGCCGACAGGGTGATTACTAAGCCTTTTGATCGGTATTCAGATCATGACAAAGCCGAGGAATTGAAGGGAAATCCATTTTCGTTTTTACATATTATTCTAGCTCAAAGCCATGCCAATGAATCTCGCCGGCAAGCGTTTGATCGGTTTTTGGAAAATGGTATTTTGACCAAATCATCTTCGCCCGTATATGCCGTTTACCGTCAAATCCAGGAACAGGGATGTTTCACAGGTTTTGTTGGAGTAATGCCAGTGGGTTCGGAAGCCAAGTACAATCAAATCAAACGGCATGAAGCCACCTTGGTACGGAAAGAGGCCTTGTTGGCGGAATACTTGGATGAAACCAATTTAAATGCAGAGCCTGCATTGCTGACCTTTGATTCAACGGCTGAAAGCCAAACGCTTTTGGAGCAGTTGACTCAAGCCCCCCCCGATATTCACGTGGAACTTCCAGGGTTTGGAAAGCATCAGGTATGGTGGATTCAAGAGCCCAGTCAACAACAGCGAATAAAGTTGATATTTGATCCCCTGCCCGGAGTTTATATTGCCGATGGGCATCACCGCATTAGTTCTTCTCGGCGGCTTGCTATTCAACGCTTTCAGCAGCATCAAAATCCAGACGCGGCCGATCAGTTTGTATTGGTAGCCTGCTTTCCAAGTACAGAAGCGCGGATTTTTCCATACCACCGAATGGTGAAATCGGCACCCACAGATTTTTTATCCCGATTAAAGGATCAGCTGAGTGCCACGGTAAAGATTGAACTCGGCGATTATCAGGAGCCCACCCACAACCGATGGATGATGCACTACGCCGGGCAATGGTATCGGTTTTACATTGATGCACCTCTGCCTCAACATGTCCTTCCCGCAGAATGGTTAAATGAACATGTTTTATCGCCGATTCTGAACATTCACGATTTAACGAGCGATAAAAATATAGGATTTGTTGGCGGGTGTTTATCGGTCGAACAGCTAATTCATACCCTTCAAAGTGTAAAGTATGAACTACTTTTTGCCTTGCCTCCGGTTGAATTCAAACAGTTTTTTTTCATCGTCAATCAGGGCGGATTAATGCCACCAAAATCAACTTGGTTTGAACCCAAGTTGCCCAGCGCCCTCACCATGTACGATATGGCTTAAGCCCAAACAAGATGAGTAAAACGGTAGAAAATTATCATAGAATTCGGGCCTTAATTCCGAACCATGTAATGTTGCTGGCCGTTTCAAAAAATCATGGTATCGAAAAAATTCAAGAGCTGTATGCAGAAGGACAACGCGACTTCGGTGAAAATAAAGTGCAAGAATTGCTTGAAAAGGCGGAGCAATTGCCGAAGGATATTCGCTGGCATTTGATTGGTCATTTGCAGCGCAACAAGGTTCGAGCTTTGTTGCCAGCCGTATCTTTAATTCATAGTTTGGATTCAGAACGTCTGTTTTATGAGCTTTTGAAAGAAGCCATCCGAATGGATCTTCAGATTTCAGTATTGATTCAAGTCCGAATTGCAGCTGAGGAAACCAAGTTTGGGATGCCGGCAGCAGATGTATTGCCTTTCATCCAATCCATATTTCCTAAAGCAGAAGGGCGGTTAAAACTGAAGGGTTTGATGGGCATGGGCAGTTTTGTTTCTGATTCCAAACAGATTCATGCCGAATTTTCCATGCTTCAGGAGCTATTTCAAGGGGTTAAAGCAACGCCCGGCTATGAGGATATACAGATTTTATCTATGGGAATGTCGCAAGATTGGCCTTTGGCTGTGGAACTTGGAAGTACCTGTGTCCGTATAGGTAGCGACATTTTTGGAATGCGTTAAGGTTTTTTAGGGCAGCCTAGGGGTTTTCATTTGCATCTGGTTTGACAGTTGATTTTTTTGGGCAGCTTACCGGCTTTCACTTGCATCCGGCT
>JAQCBQ010000019.1 GCA_027621385.1 Bacteroidota bacterium
GGTAAAGCCGCCAGAACTACTGTTGCAATTGTAATCCATACCTTGCAAGGTGCTGCCGGAAGGCAACCAAATTGGGGAACCTGAATTGTACCAAATCGGAGCTCCATTGATTTTCATTTGGGCCTTGCTTTGAAAATCACTGCTGGCAGGACAGGGAAGGATTTGAAAGCTGGTCCAGTTTGTGCTGGAACCATTGCAGCTGCTACAACCTCCACCCGAACCGCTAGAGGCTTGAAAGCGGTTCACCTGACCAATGTAGGCGTTTTCAATTTTCCAGATCTTATTTGCCGGCACAGAGTCTATATTGGCACTCACCAATTTTATTTGATTGAATTGCAAGGTACCTTGGCTAAACCCCAATCCGCCAATAAGAATGAATAGAATAATGATGAACGTTTTCATACTAAAAAAAAAGGGGGCACAAGCCCCCCTTAATATCGATTTAAGATTAATTCGATTTAATGATTTTGTGGATTGAGCGCTCGTTTTCACGGTTCACAATGTGCACAAAATAGGTGCCAGATGCGGCGTTGGTAAAGAAGGCATCCAACGATTGTACATGGTTACCTTGGTTCATAAAGGTGAAGGGAGTTGAACCGAGCTGACGGCCTAACATGTCGCGAACTTCAATGCTATATTCACCGGCAGTAGGCAAGTTAAATACGGCTTGAATTTGCTGTTGGAAAGGGTTTGGAACCACATTTACGTTCGCCCCATTGGTAAAGGAGGCAATCGAGGTGCTGTTGATAACCAATTTAGTGGTGAAGGTGTCAGAACCGCAAGAATTGATTACAATCAATGTAACATCATAGCTTCCTGGATTAGCATAGGTATGGGTCGTTGTTACACCAGTGCCAGTATTGCCATCACCAAAATCCCAGTTGTAGGTAACTCCATATTGAGAATTGTTTGCATCGAAGTTATAAGTCAATTGACCCACTTGTTGTAAGGTCGCAGTACCATTTGCTACGGGAACATCATTTACAACCACTTGCATGGTGTCAGAATCCGTACAGCCATTAACCGTTACACTGTAATACACATCGTAATTTCCACCACCCGCAGCAGGGTCAAAGGTGTTGTTAACAACACCGCCAGTGCCGCTGAATGTGCCACCAGGAGTTGCAGGGTTTAAGTTTACGGGATTATCGGTAACGCACAATGGAGAAGCGACAGTAAAGCTAGGATCTGGAGCGGGATTAACTACCACGTCCAAAGAATCTGTATCTGAACACTGACCAAGTGTTGCTGTATACGTTACAAAGGTAAGCCCTGGACCAGCTATGGATGGGTTAAATGTTCCAACAGATGGGCTGACAATACCGTTTCCATTCCAAGTACCTCCAGTCGGAGTCGCCGATAGGCTAACGATTGGGCCATTGTCGCAAAGGGCATTTTGACTGGCAATTTGTACGTTGGGTGCTGGATCAATCGTAATTGAGTTGCTTGAAGTGCTTGTACAACCATTGTTGTTGGCAGTGTACGTAATTTGGTAAGAACCTGGACTCAAGGTAGTAGGATCAAAATCTCCTTGCAAGGAATCCACAACACCTGACCCCGTCCAATAACCACCGGGAGTTGTAGCTGTGAATTGAACCAAGGCTGCATTGTTACACACACTTGAGGGAGATGAGAACGCGGCATTGGGTAGAGCATTGACTGTAACTTGAACAGTATCGGTATTACTACAATTGAAGTTGTTGCTCACCGTGTAAATGGCATTAAATGTCCCTATGCCAGAAACAGCAGGGTTAAATGCTCCGGTAGATGGGTTTGTAATGCCATTTCCACTCCACGTTCCTCCAGAAGGAGTAACCGGCAAAAGAGCGCCTTGACCACTTTGGCAGAACAATGGCATTGCTCCGAAGGCAATAATTGGCGAAGGATTAACTTGAATTGAATCCGTTAACGCATTGGTGCATCCGTTCTGAGTAATGGTGTAGGTTACGGCAATGGTTCCCGAACCTGAAACCGCAGGATTAAATTGATTTCCAGTTACTCCATTGCCAGAGAACGTTCCTCCATTAACCACTGGAACAAGAGTTGCCTGGGCGGCATTATCACAAATGGAGTTGGGAGCACTGAAATTGGCATTGGGCAACGTGTTTACTGTTATTGTATCGATATCGCTTGATGTACACCCATTTACAGTTACGGTATATGAAACTTGAAATATTCCGGTCCCTGAAACGTTGGGGTCAAAAGTTCCGGCTAAGGAATTTGTAATTCCTGTGCCTACCCAGGTGCCTCCAGGTGTAGCTGAAATAAGGTTGGTTGAATTTCCTCCAGCACACAGAATACCAGGAGGGGTAATGCTGGCATTGGGGTTTTGGTTCACCGTAACAACAACCGTAGCTGAAGTATCTACACATACTCCATTGCTTCCCACCAATTGGTAGGTGCCAGCAAGTGATGCATATATGGTAGAATCGTTTTGACCAATTCCAGGAATTGGATTGCCATTCCTAAGCCACGTATAACTTACATGGCTGAAGTTGGACGAAAGACCAACGGAATCACCCTGACAAATTGTTGTTGATGAAAGTGGGGTAATACCACTGGGAATTGTATTAATAGTAAGTGCCGTAGGTAAATCAGCGAAGGAATTAACAGTAGTATTTACATAACTTAGTTGTGGCGAAACGTTCGAACTAAGGGTAGAGGTAGTTGGAACAGTCCAGCCCGATTGAGGATAATTGGCCATCCCCGTAAATAAGGTGTCTGCAACACCATCAAAGCCTATGGCCAACACCGCCGGGTCATTTCCAACCAAGCGTGCAACCTTATGATACCATTGGTCATTTACAAAACAGGCGGGAGAATTGGCATTGGTGGTTAGATACCCATCCGTGCTGGGATCGTTATTGATAAAACCAATTCCAAACTGATGCGCAGCATTGGTGTTGGGAGTCACCTCAATGGGACGGTAACGGGTGGTTCCTACAGCACTGCCCATCGGGAACAAATAGGCTGAGCTCGAATTTGTAGCCCGAACAAAAGCTCCATTTAAACCATTGGAAATATAACCAATACTCCTTGAGAGTGAATTTGAAGCAGGATTTGATAAAAACAGAGTATCGTTGGATAAGGCCACTTCAGAACTATCAATGATTAAAGCATCTGTAACTTGGGTGTTTACCGAAATGGTTTTAATCGAAGCGTTTTTCATGGAAAGCCGCGCAAAATGCGTCGAACCTGTCCCTTGAATGGTTTGGGTTGTTCCGTCCAAAACCACCAATCCTGTATCACCGGGGGTAAATACATTGTTAGAAGCATTATTAATCCAATTTCCAGTTAGAGTGATGATGCCATCACTACTCACCTGTCCTGAACCTTGATTGGTAAATCCACCTTGAATGAAAATGTGAGCTCCGGCTTCAACATGGACTGAAGCGCCATTGTAAAACACCTGTTGAGCCTGCGCTCCCAGAGCTAATCCGGAGAAAATAGAAACAATAAAAAGGCGAGAAAAAGTAGCAGTATTCATAGGGTTAGGATTCGAAGTCAATGTACGTGAAGATATGAATTTTCGTTTGATGCTGAACAAATTTACATTTTATTGCCCAATTTGAAACTCCATTATTTCGAAAGTGTAAATTATTTCAGTTTGGTCCTCCGTAAGAAGTGCCGCTTCGGCTGAAAATGAAGGAGTTTTCAGGGTTTCGCCTGGGTTTAAGGGGCTTGGGAATGGAATAGATTTAACCAAAATTTGATATTCACCCAATCCGGCCGAGCAGGTTACCTTACGAATTTTCCATTGTTTGCCCACAGGTACCTGAAATGAGGTGCCCACATAACCGCTCATGGTTTTCATTTCAGCGTCGGGTCCGCTAGGCGCTTGTATGCCTTGTTCAGATGCAGGCGTATTTTTAAGCTTTTCCTGAGTCTCGCGAATGCGGCGGTTCCAATTTTCCAGTAGGGCAGGATCAATCGACTCTCCTTTGCTCACGCGTTCGCTAATCCATGCCTGCAAACTATCAATCTTAGATTGAACCTCAGGGTGCACACCCTGGGCAGAAAGCGCACCGCAGAAAATAAAAACAAGAAAGGAAATGAACTTTTTTTGGGACATCGGTTTTAAATTTATGGTATGATATTAAATTCTATAATGCTGGCCAAAATTGAATTGGGAACGACCCCGGTGTTAATGGAGCCGGCACATTCATAATAGGTCACTCCCGATCCTGTAACATCATACACAAAATAAGGGGTATTTGAACTCATGTTGGGGTTCAGGGTGTTTACGCAGGGTGTTGTGGAAATCGAGAGCGTCGTGCCGGCTGGAAGCCATAAGGGACCATTGGCCGACATGTTGGATTTAGTCCCGTTGATAATTAAAACGTTATTTGCCGTTGGGCAGAGCCTTTTTCGCAAATACCGAACAGATGCAGATCCACTTGTCGCTCCAGTACAGGGGTGTGGGTTCGTAATTGTCCAATTACCAGTAACGTTAGAGGAATAATCATCGTACCAAATGCCGCCACTGGTCCCCTGACTCGTAATTTTCCAAACCTTATTGGCAGGAACGGAAAGTTGCCCGGAAGATGAGGTGACAATTAAAACCTGATTGAATTGAAGACTGCCTTGCGAATTGATTTTCTGGAAAG
This sequence comes from Bacteroidota bacterium, assembly GCA_027621385.1. Taxonomy (GTDB): domain Bacteria; phylum Bacteroidota; class Bacteroidia; order CAIKAF01; family CAIKAF01; genus CAIKAF01. The sequence goes on from JAQCBQ010000019.1 coordinate 4,608, forward strand.
CGACAAGTAGGGCCAATATGGCAATTCCTTTTTTCATATTTATGGTATAATGTTAAATTCAAGAACGGATATCATCCGGGTGTCTGATGTTGAGAAGGGCAGGGAAACAACAGTCCCAGCCGGCAACCACAATGGAAGTCGGAGTTGGTAGCGGCCTTGGTCAATGTTATTCCAGTTTGGGGTAAGCCAAAAGGATACCCCATTAATTGAAATTGACAAATATGAGCTACTGCCTGTACTTACACCTGCCGTTTCCACCTTCCATACTTTATTCGCAGGAACCGTAAAAGTGGTGTTGTTCGAAGTTGCTGTCATTAATTTCACTTCATTAAACTGCAAACTCCCCTGAGCTTGCAATAGGTTGCAGGTAAGTACTGCAAAAAATACCGACAAAAGTAACTTCATGGTACAATGGTAAATTCAATGACAGAAATAGCGTTTACTCCCGTTCCTGCGGCCAAACTAGTTCCGGCTTGAAGCCATAAAGGCCAGGCACTTTCCCAAACAAAACCGGCAGCATGGTAATAACCACCGCCCGAGCGACTTGACCGAACCGCTACCGATTGGTTGTTCAACACAATGTAAGCATCCGAATTGGAATACGTCCCTGAGCCAGAACCCGAACTCACCACACCGGCCAAAATACTGCTGTAAAAGCAACCATTTAGTTTCCAGACCTTATTGGCGGGTACTGTTTCTACTTGGGTTACCGTTTTTACTTGGCTAAAAGCCAGAGTTTGAGCAGGCAGTACCAATGGGAACAAAAGCAATAAACATAGAAGGTTGATTTTCATGGCTTAAATTTACGGGACTACATTGAATTCTATACCCCAAAAGGCGGCATTTCTGTTGCTACCTAAATTGGAGTAACCTAAGGTGCTACCGCTGGGAAGCCAAATTGGGAAAACTTGCAAAAAATACAACGCAGACCCAGTGGATCTAGAAATAAATCCAAGTTCCTTGCCATTCAAAACGAGTGCTACATTGTTCCCGGAGTTCCCTGAAATTCCAGTAATCTTCCAAACCTTCCCGGCAGGAACCGTCCAGCAGCTGGTGCATGAAGAGGCCGAAGATTCCAACAGCAAAGCCTGATTAAATTGCAGACTGCCCTGGGCCTGTACAATACCACCCAACATCAAGCCCCATAAATAGACAAACAGCGTTTTCATGGGATTACATTAAATTCAAGTGCAAAAAAGGTGATGGCCTGGTTGTTGGACATCCCATTGTAGCCAAAGGTGGCGCCGGCAGGAAGCCACATTGGAAAGGGGTTTATGTACCTTGGATCGTTAGTAGAATAACCCAAGGTCGCCAAAAGGCCCAACTGCCGGTTGTTCACAACATAATACATCGTATTCCCACTCGAACAAGTAACTGAACCGATTTTCCAAACCTTCCCAGCCGGAACGGTCCAACAGGTAGGGCAGTTCCCCTGACTGCCTTCCAACAACCGAACCTGATTAAATTGTAAGGTTCCTTGGGCTGTTGCCAAACCAGTTATGCAAATCGAAAATAAAACAAAAAGTAGGTTTTTCATGGGATTACATTGAATTCAAGGGCAAAGAACGTGACATTGTGACCGGAACTTAATCCCACATATCCCAAGGTACTACCCGCAGGAAGCCAAAATGGAAAGGCATTCGCAAACCGGGCATCTGTAGTTGAAGTATTGGGACCCGAAATGAGCCCCAATTGTCTGTTATTTACAAAAAAATGAAAGGAAGAACTCGTGGACGTGGATGCTGAACCCACTTTCCATGTTTTCCCAGCAGGAACGGTCCAGCAAGTTGAGCAATTGGATTGGTTCCCCTCCAAAAGGATGGCCTGATTAAATTGAAGTGTTCCCTGGCCCATCATGATTTGAGAAAGGAATACGATACTGATAATGGTAATTAAGCTTTTCATGTCAATTATGGAATTACATTAAACTCAATTCCCGTGAACGCAATGTTGCAACCCGAACACATCCCCGTAAAACCAAATGTGGCCCCAGCCGGCAACCACAACGGAAATATCTGCACCGGATATAAAATGTTGGCACTGTTGTTTGAATTGTTGGCCAGATACGACAAGGTTTTGTTGTTGATGACCATTTGTGGATATCCGCTGTTTGGACCCCCAGCTACCGCTTGGATTTTCCAAACTTTATTTGCGGGAACAGTCCAACATTGGGCACAGCTTTGTTGGCTACTTTCCAATAACACTACTTTATTGAATTGAAGCGTCCCTTGTGCACCAATTCTAGAAAAGCCACCAACAACCAAAATGAAAAGGAAAATAATACGCATGGACAAGCAGTTAAGGAATGATGTTGAATTCTATGGCCGATAAAAAAATGTTTGGCCCTACGGTTTGAACCGTGGCACCGGCCGGAACCCAAATGGGTAAAATATTGGGGTCGCTTTCGAAGTTTAATGGACTAAAATCATACGAACTCTGCCCATTTGAGGTACAGGTATTGCTGTTGTTGTACATGGTTTGGGTCAGGAACTTACGAAAAGAAAGGATTTCAACATTATTTAATCGAAATCCCGATACCAAGGCTTTAGACCACCAGTTTGAACCAAACAATGGTACAACTTGCCTACACACCTCGTCTTTCCCATAAATGGCCGTAATTTTCCATACTTTATTCGCAGGAACGGTCTGAAGCTGGTCGGTGACAATCTTGGCCTGGTTGTATTGCAAACTCCCCTGAGCGCTCAAAACGCTAAAAAATGAAACGAAAGCGAAACAGAAAATTGAATTTAAGGTGTTTTTCATCAGGGTACAATATTGAATTCGATAACAGATATTTTATTGTTGCAGGGCCCACCAGACAAGGTTGAGCCTGCCGGCAACCATACAGGTAAACTGGTGGTCGTGAAATAATACTCCCACGAGCCATTGGTAAAACCCGAAGCTACCTGTCCAACTTTGGTTAAGGTTCCATCAATCGAAATTGCATAATTCCGGCGCGTGTTGAAGGAACAACCGGTAGAGCCGGAAGTTACAAATGGAGGATCATCCGCAGGAATTGGAAAAATAACCGATTCTACTTTCCAAACCTTGTTGGCAGGCACCGTTTGTTGAGTGGTTACCAATTTAACCTGATTGAATTGCAAATTTCCCTGAGCTGAAACCAAAAAAGGATACAACAGGAATTGAATGAAGAAAATGTTGAGGGTTTTCACGGTATTACATTAAATTCTATTCCGTAAAATAATATATTTCTATTTGGGCCTAACCCTTGAAATCCCAAGGTCGAGCCTGCAGGCAACCAGATGGGGAAAGTCGGTACATGCCAACGCGCATAGGCATAGGAGATAGAGCTATTGCTGTAGGCTTGTCCCCATAAATAGCCGCCTTCCAATCCGTTGATGACCATAGAAGCCACATCGTTTGAATTGCTGGTGAATCCGGTAATCTTCCACACTTTATTGGCAGGAACTGTCCAACACGTACTGCAATTGGCTTGGTTTTGAGAGCTCATTACCAAGGCCTGATTGAATTGAAGGCTGCCTTGTGCCCGCAGGCTCAATCCCAATCCATTCACGAACAACGCGAAACCAACAATAAGGCCTAAGGTTATTTTTGAGGTCTGCATAGGTTGTGGCTTTTATTGATAGGCTAAAATTACAATTCCGCTGCCTCCGGTTCCACCGGGCCCAGAGGTGTCTCGAACCCCACCCCCACCTCCTCCGGTGTTGGCTTGTCCATTTTTAGGTGCCCCCGGATTTCCATTTCCTGTTCCGCTACCACCGCCTCCAATTCCACCAGAAATCAACGCCGAAGAACTGTCGTTGCAACCACCGCCACCTCCGGAATAGTAGGTAAGGGTTCCCGTAATGCTGCAAGGAAACCCCGCTCCACCTTGTCCACCCGTTGAAGGGCTGGCGTTGCTTCCCACTGATCCTGCTCCCCCACCACCTCCACCAGCCCATTGATTCGCCCAGCCATTACCACCAGCATTTCCTTTTCCTACATTCAGATAGGCACCAAAATTAACTTGTTGGTTGGATAATCCTCCCGATCCGTTGAAGTTGTTCGAGTTTCCAGAACCACCGCCCCCGCTACCTCCAGGCCATCCATTACCACCATTGTTTACGTTCATATTCCAATTGGAGCCACGTCCGCCCCCTATGGCAAGGATGTTGGAAAAGGATGAATTCCCTCCATTTTGGGCTGGTGTTGGTTCATTAGGCCCCCCAAGACCACCGGCTCCTACCACAACCGAATAACTTTGTCCAGCACTTACTCCGAATTTAGGTATATAAACCAGGCCGCCACCGCCACCGCCGCCGCCAACCTGAAACCCGCCGCCGCCACCTCCGGCCACAACAAGCAGCTCCACGCTGTCAACACCCGCCGGACACGTCCAACTGTGATTCCCTATGGCAGTAAACTGCACTACGGTTCGAATTCGGAAACTGTCTAAGCTGCTGTAGGCAACCCCCACCGAATTAATGGCATAAGCTCGAACATAAAATAAAATTCCAGAGGCTAGGCTGGGCAAGGCAGCACTAAAGGTCCCTCCGCCCCCTCCGCCTGCCAGAACAAGCGTGTCGTTGATGTCGGGCTGGGGCAACACCGATATGCAAAATCCGCGCTGGTTTACATACGAGCCTCCATCAAAGGTGACCTTCGCGGCAGCCTGCCAGGAAAATCCGTTGTTGCCGAATAAAGAATCCAAGACTATCTGTGGAGCCGTTGGGCATGGACTAAACCAGCCAGAACCATTTCGATAAAACTCCAAACATTGAATGTCGGTATTAAATATGGTCAAGCCAGCCTGAGGGTTCGAAATCGCATTGCGTTGTACAGTCGTTAAACGGGGTGGCAAAAACCCCCGTACTGAATCCCGCAATTCAAGAACCGCAGAGGAATCAGGCGTTTGCCCCGGGCTCCCAATCAAAACCCCCTGACCAGATGAACGTTGAAAGCCAAATAAAAACAGGAAAAAGAACAGGAATAATTTCATGGCAGTATATTAAATTCAATGATACTCAGCCATCTGTAATATCCGCAATTTAAAGCGGTTACTGGAGTTCCGGCCGGGAGCCAGATGTTGTCGATGGAATTTACCCTTCTGTAGGAGTCATTGTACAATGCTAAATTCCCAACTACTACAGCTGCTTGGTTCTGACCATTAAAAGAAAACCCACAATTAAAATACGAGCTTGCTGTGGTTCCAGCCGCAGTAATTTTCCACACTTTATTCGCCGGAACTGTTCCTAAAAGAACGTTACTTGCCTGAGCTGTTTCTAAAAATAAGACTTGATTGAATTGTAGATTCCCTTGGCCATGCATCGTTTTTGTGCCGCAGGCAATCAGCCCCAACAGCAACGCAAAAAATGATAAACGGTGAAAAACTCTAGGTATCATGGTTGAACAGTGAATTCCAATACCGATAAATAATCTCCGGCACATGTCGTTTTTAAGGTTGTACCTGCCGGAACCCAAAACGGGAAAGGAATATGATTCCCTTGGTAAAAGGAAGAAATTCCATTGCCAATCCATGCGGTATTGAAATACATGTATTGGTTGATGTAAAAGGGACTTTGCCATGCAGGATTGCTGCAGCCTCCTCCGTTGGTTTGGTTGGTTAGGGAGACATTCGATTGAATATAGCTTTCAACCTTCCAAACCCTATTGGCAGGAACAGTATCAACGGTGGTCCCGACCAATATAACTTGACTGAAGCTTAAGGTATTTTGAGCCTTTAGTGTTGTGGAATGGTGCAGAATAATCCACCCCAAAAATAGGATTAGGCACAGTCGATTCATGGCACTATGTTAAATTCGATCACATTTATCCAACGGTAGTAATTGCAGCTCAACGCGTAAACCGTGGTGCCGGCGGGCAACCAAAGGTCTGAGGTCTCGACCTTGTAATCGTAGTTAGAGCCGTTTTTGTAAACAGATCCTGTGCGAATCCAAGCATTACTGCCGTCCAAGGAAAAGTTGCAAACAAAATAATTATCCGCACTTGTGCCGTAACCTACCAATTTCCAAACCTTGTTTGCAGGAACAGTTCCCAATAAAACATTGCTGTTATTGCTGGTAGAATGAACAATGGCCTGATTGAATTGCAGGCTACCCTGAGCATTTCCTATGGGGGCAAGCAAATAGCCAATGGCTAGGAATAATAAGGTAACTAGGTGCTTCATGGAACAACGTTAAATTCAATTACGCTAATGGAAAGGGTTCGGGTAGAGGTTTCAAGGGTGCTTCCGGCGGGAAGCCAAATCGGCAGTCGACTGGGTTGACCTTGAACCGCAACCAAATGGGTTTGAGTGGAATTCACACCTTGTCCGGTACTGTTCATCCAAAAACCTCCGCCACAACATCCATTAAATCCTAAGCCCAGCCCCGCGGTATGGTATTCCTGAACGCAAACATCGGTACCGTTTATTTTAATGAACCGAGATAGGGTAGGGAAGCTGGTACCTGAAGTTGGAAGACGATGTTCACCACTTAAGGCACTTTCAATTTTCCAAACGGTATTGACGGGTACCGTTTCAATGGCGGTGACCAATTTTACTTGCGAAAACTGAAGTGTCTGAGATTTGAGTCCCAGATTCATCAAACCCTGAAGGGCAAATAGTGATAATAAAATCGTTCCTTTCATGGTATTACATTGAATTCGATGACCGAGATTTCTCCTACATTGCCTCCAGCAGCTAGGGTGGTCCCTGCTGGAATCCATAAAGGAAAGTGACCTATACTTCCGGCATAAGAGCTGCCCCAATATCCGGTTAAAAAGGAAGAGACACCTACAGGCCGATTGTTTCCATTGATAACCAGATTGTAAATGTGCCCCTCGGTTACCCCTGAACTGCCGGAATATCTGGAAAATATGGTGGGAAAAAAGCCTTCAATTTTCCAAACCTTGTTTGCTGGCACGGTTTCGACCGTGGTTACCAGCTTTACCTGCGAAAATTGTAGGGTTTGAGCTTCTGTTTTGAAACAAAAGCCCAGCAAAACCGCAAAAAGTAAGCTGGTTTTCATTCTAGGGAACAACATTGAATTCAATGACACTGACTTGATTGAGGCAAGGCCCCCCCGATAGGGTAGCCCCTGCCGGAAGCCACAAAGGCAATTCAGTGTAGGCATGGATGTACGTTAAGTTGCTGTACGCAGCGGAATGCGTACCGTGTCCAGTCTTGGTCGATACACCATTGACTTCAATGGACTTAGAATAGAAAGTATTAGGGCCACAGCTGGCCGAACTGCTGCTGCTACCTGTAGTGGACGTGGCGGGAATATCATAAATCACACTCTCCACCTTCCAAACCTTATTGGCAGGAACGGTTTCTAGGGTGGTCACCAGTTTTACCTGGCTGAACTGCAAGCTGCCTTGGGCACTAACCCCAAGGCTTACACAGCCAAAAACAAAGAATAATAATCGGTTTTTCATGGTATTACATTAAATTCAGTTATACTTATTGCATGGATATTGCTGCCAATGGCCAGACTAGTTCCGCTGGGCAACCAGATGGGACTGTCACCAATGGATTGAGAGTCGCTCGCAACACCCGATTGGGAACCATTCCAAGTTCCTATCCATGCTGTACTCATCCAAAAAATAGTTTGTCCATTTATAAGTACAGTAAAATGCCTTGATGAACCCCATTGAGGCGTTCCGACATCTGTCAATCCCGCGGTGGGAAGGACGTTGTTGATTTTCCAAACTGTATTGGCAGGCACTGTTTCAACGGTGCTTACCAGTTTCACCTGAGAAAAGGTCAACGACTGCCCGGTTAACTTGGTGTAGCCAAGGCAAAACAAAACGGTTGAGATCAGAACTCGGAAAGACATTAGGGAATAATATTGAATTCGATAATAGAAAAGAACAAGTTGCCGGCATTCACCTGAATGGTATTTCCCGATTTCAACCAAAATGGACAGGGAAAATTCACCACCACAGGAGTTGTGTAGGTAAATGAGGCCGGACAATTGGCTGTAACAGTACAGCTGCTGGTATTGCCGCAGTTGTAGCAACCGTTGGCCGGATTCAGCCCCACACCATTTAATTCAAACAAATAGCCCAGATAAGAGCAGGAACTGACGGAACATGACCCCCCGTTGCAGGACGAACCACAGTTTCCGGAGGCCGCGCCGGTCACTGTAATCTGCCCCGGTGCGTTTACCGCATTGACAATTTTCCAGGTTTTATTTTGGGGAACTGTAGCCAATCCTTGGCTAACATCCAATACGATGGTTTGATTGTAGGTGAGGGATTGACTTTGTAGGTGGCTGACACTCATGCCCCAAATCCAGAGTCCTACCCAAAGGAAGACAAGGACATATGACGTATTAAAGGCATTCATGGCAATACATTAAATTCAATGACCGAAACACGAAATACACTTTGCCCGGCAGCCAAAGTAGTACCCGCAGGAAGCCAAAAGGGTTGGTCTAATATGTTTAGATTGCTGCCCCAGTTAATGCTTCCTCCAATTCCAACCGTATTGTTGTCAATAATAATACTCAATTGCCTTTCTGCGTTTTGATTGAGGACTGAGGGTAAGGCCGTTTCCACCTTCCAAACCTTACCAGCCGGTACGGTTTGTGTGTTCGACCCAATCAACAAAACCTGACTGAATTGAAGCGTTTGACTGTAGCCATTGCTATGTGCTAGAACCATTAAGGCCATTCCAATAATCCAAATCCCGCTAGTTAACCTCGCTTTGTTCATGGCAATACATTAAATTCAATGACCGAAACACGAAATACATTTTGACCTGCCGCCAAGGAGCTACCCGCAGGTAGCCATATGGGTTGAACCAACTGATTGGCCGTACTTGGACCTCCATATTCAACGGCCCCGGCAACAAAAATTGAAGTATTGTCCACAGTTATGGTAAAATTTTTTATTGAATTGTTAACCACCAAACTGGATGATGCCAGGATGTTCTCTACCTTCCATACTTTGCCTGCCGGAACAGTTTGGGTGTTGGAGGATACCAACAAAACCTGACTGAACTGCAAAGTTTGACCCCAAGACAATCCGCCAAGTGCAAAAGCCAACAAAACAAGTAGGGTTTTCATTTTATGGAATAATATTGAATTCAAGAATGCTGACCACCGGACTGTTGGGCACGGGGCCTGCCGTAACATTTATGGGGCCACATAAATATGCATTTGTAGCGTCGTCTCGAACCGGTGTATTAGCCGGCACGGAAAAGCTTACTGTTGAATAGCAAACATTGGAGCTGACCAAAACATGGGTGCCCGACGGAAGCCATAATGGGAAACTGTTAAAGGTGGTACTGCCGGCTCGATTCCCATTCACAAAAAAGTTGGCATTGGCCGATGGGCAATTCCCCGCATAATAATAATTAATGTTGCTGGTTCCTGAGGTGGCTCCTGTACAGGGATTGGGATTGCTGGAATTCCAGTTCACATTTCCCCAATTTGAATAGGCCACATACCTGAAGTTGGCATTGTAGGTATAGCTCTCCACTTTCCAGACTTTGTTTGCAGGAACTGTTTTTTGACCACTATCTGAAGTCAAAACCATGGCCTTTGAAAATTGAAGCGTGCCCTGGCCCGCAAGGGGTAGCGATCCGAAAATCAAGAGAAATAAACCCGAAACCCAAATCAGAATGCGCATTATGGAATGATATTAAACTCAATCACCGTAACGACCGGACTGTTGTTGACCTGACCAGCATTAATTGAAATGGGCCCGCATAAATAGGTTCCCTGAGAATTGTCCCGCACTGGAGTATTGGCGCCAACATTCACAGAGGCCCCTGAATAGCAAGGATTAGCATTAATTTCAACCGTCCCACTGTTGGGAATCCAAATGGGCTGAGAAGAATTTGGTACTACAGATTGCCCATTGATCAATAAGGCTGTATTTGCCGAGGGGCAGGCAGAATGATCAAAATAATTTAAAGTCGTCGAGCCACTCGTTGCTCCGGTACATGGATTTGGATGGGTAGTGTTCCAATTAGCAGTACCCCAATTTCCAAAATACGTGTACCTCCTCGCCTGACTCGGCGAATAACTTTCCAGTTTCCAAACCTTATTTGCAGGAACAGTTTGCTGTCCACTCGCAGCCGTTAACACCAGCACTTGATTGAATTGCAAGCTGCCTTGAGCCTGGGCCAAAAACGGCAACATCCAAAGACAATACAGCCAATTCTTCATGGTAGGAAATGGTTAAATTAAAATGGAACAATAAGGGAAGAAAAACCTGGGCGGCAAGGCACCAAAGCTTCTTAACTTAGTTAGAACCCATCAACGGTGTAGATGAGAGTCGGGTCTCCGGCATTGTTGTTGCCACCGCCTACTATACTTACCATGGTTACCCATTGGGCTCCATCATAATAATAAAATTTATTGTCGTCGGTACAATATATCAACAACCCCGTTGCCGGACTGGTGATGGCATTGTACTGAGCCGTAGTCATGCGCGGAATCAAAACCCCAGCTGTGGTAGAAGTAACATCCAAGGCCGCCGAAGCATCCGGATTGCTGTTCAATACACCCACTCGGCCGGCATCCTCAACCGACAGAATAGAAACTCCTGAACTGTCTTGAACATCCAACGACAAACCACCCACGGTCGTATTGCCCACCACCTCCAATTTGGCGCCCGGAGTTACGGTACCAATACCCACATTCTGAGCAAATAATCCCGTGCTTAGCATTAAAAACGATGCGATGAAAAGGTGTTTCATAAAGTTTGGTTTAATTTTTTAATGGGTAAATGTAGCCAATAATTGTGTGGATTTGTACGGCCTCATTGCTTTTTGATTGACGCACATCGCATTTTTTAATCTTTTCATCACAATTTCCTTACATGTAGAATTGGAGGGATTTTTTGCGGGTTTTTAACCCATTTTCTTGAAGATTGCCTGAAAACAAGGGGTTTGGCTAGTTTTTCCCTGCCCAAATAACGATGTATCCTGAATTTATCCCCCAGATTTCTTTCCTTCTCAACAGCTGATGTTTCCCTTCGCGTACTCGACTTCCCGTTGAATTTATTACCTTTCCCTAACTCGGAAATTAACCCAACTTTCCGTTTTACTTTTATCGATAGCAAGGTATGGACGATTTGATTGATATTATTCATCAACTCTCAGAAGATGAGTTGACCAAACTGAAAAGGGAATTAAGGGCAGATAAGCAAAAAATCAAACTGCTGGAGTATTGCTTAGAAACCCAACAAGTCAACAATGAGGAAATCATTGATTTGCTGAACTACAAAAACAACAAAAGCGCCTATTATACCTTTAAGCACCGGTTGCTACAAGATATTATCGCCTTTAAGTTTAGCTCAGGCCAAACCAAAATTACCCGAATCAAACAAGACATTGCCAATTTGCGCACCTTGTTGTTTTCCAATCAGCCCCGCCTGTTGGAAAAGAAATTAAACGACCTTCTTAAGCGCGCCAGAGAGGCCGAACTGTTCCATGAAGCCCATGAAGCGCTTCTTTGCCAATACGCTCTGTTTAATGACGACACAAAACGAAGGCATGCCATTGAAGCTGAATTGCCCGAATTGTCTCAAAAAACAGTCTATTTTCAACGCTTAGAACTGCTCTTTTTTAAAGCCTTATCCCTAGGACATGATCAGTTCTATTCCGAATGCCCCGAGGTTCAAGCCGAACTGAAACAAACCGTGGTTGAAATCAAAAAATTGCACTTGAAATTGGATGCCCGGGTTTCGCAGTTTTTGGCTGAATCTACCGAGTTGACCTTGTTAATTAACTCCAACCAAAGCATCAGTCCGGCCGTCCTTCAGCGCCTGTCAGATTTGCTGAAGCTGTACATCGAAACGCCCTTGGAATTCGCCTATCCCAATTCTCATTTGGGAATTAAATGCTTGTTCAATAAGGCGTATTTTAAGTTGGGTATGGTCGATGAACACCGGCAAACGTTGTCCGATATTGGTCAGTCCATTGAACAAATCAAAGGCTTAAGAACCTATGAAGATGTCTATTTTTATTACTTGTATGCGACTTCGATAGAATTGCTGGAATCGCAAAAACACAGCGAATTGATGGATTGGCTGAACACTGAAATTTCCGATACGTATTTGACTGGAGTCTCAGGGAAAATGTCCTTTTATTTGTTGTTCTTAAAGGGTATGGCCAATTTTTACGGGAAGAGTTATGGGAAGGCCTATTCGTATTTGTTGACCGCTCGCAATTTTACCAAGCATCTCGATTCAGGCAGCGCCTGGATTTTGCCCCTCAATTCTGTGTTTGCGTTGTTGACTTTGGCCTGCGACAATGGGCATGCGCTAATGGACAGCGAAAAAAAGTATTTAAAACGGCAAATTCCCAAAACCGCCATCCAAGTAGATCGGATCCAAGCCTTTTTAGATGTGTTGCCGGCCTTTAACAAAGGTCGAAAGCAAGCCAAAGCAGAAATCGCCCTCCAAGGCTTTCATATTAAAGGCAGAGAAACCGGTGAATTTGCCTTGCTTCGATTGGCCGATTTATATGCCAAGCTGCCCGACCAATTGACCTAAATCCCCGTTTGGCTTTAAATCAGATTTATTGAATCTGACCCCGCAAACTTCGAATTTGCTCGTACATCCGTTGCTTAAGCTCATTCGCGGCCTGGCTAAGCATGCTTAAATCACTAGGAAAAGCCACCGGCCTTAATTTTATCAACGCTTTTGAGCGATTCGAAAGCGCCCGTGCATCTCCCGTCGCTTTGCCATACTCATGTTTAAATACAGCTTGGCCAAATATGCCCCGGTTTCCCACTTCACCGCCGATGTCGGCCCGACTCAATTGAACTTTTCCTTGAATGGTGGCTGTTTTTTGCTGCCGCCAAACCTGAATATCGGCTTTCACCTCTTGCATAACAGGTTCAATGATGATGGTGCCATCCTCCAGTTTGCGTTTTTTTGTTCCGGTTTGAATTTGGGTTTTATCGGAGTATTTTGATTTGGTGGTCAACGGATTCCCGGGGTCAAATCGGGTGTAAATGACCTCCAAATAATAATGAACAGGCTGATTCATCGATTGAATTTGAGAAAATTCCACCCAGCCTTGATTCAAATTGGAAAGGGAAATTTGAGTTAGGCTTTCTTCCAAATCTACGGGCATTCCAAGTCCATCGGCGGCCCGCACCTGAACCAAAACCCGTGTTTTTCCGCTTTCAGAAGCCATAGACAGCAGCCGGTCGGTCTCCCGAAACTGGCTGTGCAAGGTCTTTACTCTGGCCAATTTGTCGTAAGCCAATCGGGCATTCATCCGGTCGCCGCTGTTCAGCAATTGCTCAGCCGCCTCATACAAGTCAACCACGGCACGGTCTTTCGATTCCGCAATCAATACACTGTAGTCTTTGAAGTCAAACAAGGAAACTCCAGACAAGGCCATTCCGGAAGCGGTGGCTCGTTTCACCAAATCTTGCCGGCGGCTCATGGATTGATAGGTGCGGTGGATGTTCTCCCAGGCTGTCGGTTCGGTGCTGAGTTCCCACTGCCGAATGTATCCCATATCCCGCTCGTTGGCCAGCCGAAAGGCATTGGAAAGAACTTGCAGGTGGCGGGCATCGCCCGGACGACGCATCAATTTCTTCGATGCCATGTCAATCGACAACTCGTAATTCCCATGGTTAAAGGCTTTTTCGGCCGTCATACAGGCCTGTAAAATCAATAGGAATAAAGAGATAACAATCAGAGGTAGAGAACGTATTTTCATGGAAATGCAATTGAAACGCGGTCAAATTTACACCATTTAACTGCATACATCGTGCCGAAACGGGCATTATCACCTACCTTTGTACAAATTTTAGGTATGACCTACGAAGAACGCATTAAAGAATACGCCCTGGCCAACGAAGAGGTAGTGGTTATGACGGCCGAAAACAGGGCCTTAATCCGCAATTTGCCGCCCATTTTAGGCCCTCGGCTTATCGATACCGGCATCACCGAACAGACGATGATCGGCGCTGCCGCCGGATTGGCCTTGCGCGGGCGCAAGCCCATCGTTCATGCGCTTGGCGCTTTTTTAACCATGCGTGCCTTTGAGTTTGTTCGTACCGATGTTGGCATTCCTGGCCTGCCCGTGAAATTGAGCAGCTTTGTCCCCGGTTTTCTTTCCGATGGAAATGGGCCTACGCACCAAGCCATCGAAGACGTTGCCCTGATGCGCGGAATTCCCGGTATGCAGGTGTTTAGTCCTGCCGATAACGAAGACATGCTGCTGATGCTGCAGGCCATTTGGGACAGCCCAAAGCCGGCCTATTTGCGGGTAAATACGCGCCCTTCAGTGGTTCCGCACCAGCCGTTTGAAATGGGCAAGGCCGAATGCATTCACCCAGGTACCGATGTGGCTCTGCTCTGCCATGGAATGCTGTTGGAACAAGCCGTTGAGGCTCGGAATCTGTTGCAGCAGCACGGTTTGTCGGCTGGCCTGTGGAACATGCGCAGCCTGGTGCCCTTCGATACCGAATTGGTGCTGGAACTCGCCGCAAAGGGAATTCCAATGGTCTGCATCGAAGATCATTTCCAAATCGGCGGACTGCATTCCATTTTGGCCGAAACCTTGCTTGCCAACAGTCAAACCGCCAAGGCTCTGCCCATTTCGCTGAATCAGCGCTGGTTTAAACCCGGTTTGCTGAGCGAAGTTCTTCGTTACGAAGGGTTTAGCCCCGAGCAAATGGCCGGCCGAGTGCTTGAGTTTTTGGGCATGCAGCCCAACGAAGCCTTGAAAGCGCTGGTGTCAAAAATTCAGGAAAATACCTTCGACGAGTAAGGGTTGATGTAGGGCGGCAGCCGGGCTTTCCGGGCTACTCCGCGGTCCGAAAACGGGCCGCCAAGGGCCCGGCAGTAGCTCCTCACGTCGCTCTGCCTGGCCATTGGCGGCTTCCGTTTCGGCCCTTGCGGGGTAGCCTCGTCAATCCCTGCCGCGGGCAACGTCCTGCCCAATACGGGTTTATTTTTCCAAAATCTATGGGTCGAATCCAATACACTTCGCGAGTCCACATTCGCCTGCTCAGAACCGTCCTTATGTTTTCTTTTCTCGAAAAGTACAGCCTTTTGACATCGTGTTTCTTTCCCAGTTGAACATTAACTACCTTGTAGCCTGTAATTTCAATCAAAATGAAAACTAAATTCTCGGTTTGGTCTGCCTGCCTTTTTCTGTTAATGGGTTTGGCCGTAAGGGGCCAAATTACCATCAACTCCACTCACATGCCGGGCAGTGGAGATACGCTGAGGTATAGCCTGGCCGAGGCCTCCTCCGTCAATACCACCGCTTTGAATAGCAGCGGAGCCAACCAAACCTGGGACTTTTCTCAGTTAATTCCCCAATCTCAAGGCCTGAATGAATACAAATTGGCCTTGCAAATCAATCCGGCGTATTCCCTATTCTTTGGGCTGACGGCTTATGGATTAAAGACCTTTGATACCCTAAACTTGGGAACCATTCAACTGACCAATGGCTATGATTTTTTGACCAAGAACAGTTCGGTGTATAAGGCCGTTGGGCGGGGCCTGACCTTTCAAAACCTACCTGTTCCCTCTTTTTACTCCGATGACGATGAAATATATCAGTTTCCATTGCAGTATGGCGACAACGACAGCAGCACCTTTCGGGTGGCTTTTGATTTGGGAGGCACAATAGGTCTGGTGCAAAAGGGTTCACGCCGAAATAAAGTGACAGGCTGGGGCAGCATAACCACTCCGTTTGGAACCTTTAATGCCTTAAAGGTTGAAACCACCATTTGGCAAACCGACAGCATCAGCCTGAATGGATTTGGATTGCCTCCCATTCCAAGTACTCGGGTGTGGTACAGTTGGTGGTCAACCGCCGAAGAAATGCCCATCATGGAGGCGCGGGGGAATGTACTTCCCTTTTCAACTCAGCCTGTATTTACCGAGTACCGGTTTAGAGACGTATTTCGGCCTTGCCTTGGTTATGTAGTGGCCGATTTCACGGCCAACCAAACCCAGGGAACCACCGCCGATGTATTTCAGCTTCAAGATGCCTCTCAGTGCGCCCCTGAAACCTATTTTTGGAATGTACAGCCGGGCACCTACACCTGGATGAATGGAAGCACGGCCACCGATCCCAATCCATCGATTCGATTCGACGCGGCCGGTTATTACAGCCTTGGACTTTCTGTGGTAAAGGGTTTTTCTATAGATACAGAACAGAAAACCGATTATATATTGATTTCGCAGAGTTCCACCGATGCCTTTTCTAGCCCAACCATTCAACTGTATCCCAATCCAGTGGAACAAGGGCAAAAGAGTGTGGTTGAATGTCCAGGTCAATTTAAGTTCAGCGTACTAAACGGCTTAGGGCAGCAGCTTAGCATAAGCGATGGGCATGTAGATCGGGCAGAGCTTTCAACGCTTGGCTTAAAAAATGGACTCCATTGGGTTCAAATTCAACAGGAGAACGGAGCGGTGTTGCGAGTACTGCCCTTGATGGTTCATTAAGCGAAACGGATGCGCGGTGTGATGGATTAAAATTAAATCCAAACGAATTCAAGTTGGGATTTGGGAATGAAACGGGTACAATTTAATCCAGATCAACCACGACCTAAAACAAGTATCGAAATTCCAATTTTAAAGGCATAGAAGCCGTATCCCTTACCAAATCCAACCTGCTCAATACCCACTTGAACAAACAGGTCTCTGAAAAAAAAAGGGCTCGACGGGCAGGGGTATTTGGACACCAAAAAAGGAAAACGTACATTAGATAACGCGAAAAAACGTTCGCCTATACAACCAACTGGGAAGATTGGCGAAGGTTTATAGCGGCTATAAATGAGTTAGCAGTAATTTAAAAATAACAGACAATGCTCAATAGATTTTTTAAAAGAGAT
>JAQCBQ010000020.1 GCA_027621385.1 Bacteroidota bacterium
GGCCGGTTGACGGCGGACTACCTGCGAAAGCCCGATAACCCGCCCCCAAAAAAAATTCCATCTTCGATTAAAAATTGCAAAAAAATCAAGGGGTTTTGCACAAAGCCATGTTGATTTTGTTTGCGGAAAGAAAAATTGTCCTTATTTTCGCACCCCGATTAAAGAATTAAAGTACGTGAGCCGTGAATACACTCAGTTATAAAACCGATTCGGTCAATAAGCAAAACTCCACTAAAACCTGGGTTTTGGTTGATGCTGAAAATGAAATTTTAGGTCGCTTGGCCAGCCGTGTAGCCATGATGTTGCGCGGAAAGCACAAGCCATCATTTACTCCCCATGCCGATTGTGGTGATCAAGTAATTGTGATAAATGCTGATAAAGTTCGGTTGACCGGACAAAAAATGGACACGAAATCGTATCGCCGCCATACCGGATATCCCGGTGGGCAACGCGAGCCTTTGATTGGCGATATTATGAAAAAGAAACCCGAGTTTCCGGTTGAAAATGCGGTGAAAGGAATGTTGCCTAAGACCAAATTGGGAAGGGCGCTAATGGGAAATTTGAAAGTGTATGCGGGTGCTTCTCATCCGCACGAGGCTCAAAACCCTCAAACCATCAACTTAAACGACATTAAGTAAGAAATATGAGTATTTTAAATACCTCAGGACGGCGCAAAACATCCATTGCCCGTATTTATTTGAAGAAAAATGGCAAAGGCAATTTTTCTGTAAATCAACGCGATTACAAAGAGTATTTTCCCACCGCTACCTTGCAGTATAAAATTACTCAGGCCTTTGAGGTTGCTAACGAGAACCCCAGTGGGTACGATTTGAAAGTGAACGTGGCCGGCGGGGGTATCAATGGACAGGCCGAAGCGATTCGTCTTGCCTTGGCAAAAGCATTGGTGGGCGAAAACGAGGAAATTCGTTCAGAGTTGCGCACGCATGGTTTGTTGACGCGTGATTCACGTATGGTTGAACGGAAAAAGTTCGGCCGCAAAAAAGCGCGTCGCCGCTTCCAGTTCTCTAAACGTTAATGGGTTAATAAAGAGTATGTCAAAAATTACTGTACAACAGCTTCTAAACGCCGGAGTTCATTTCGGTCACTTACG
This sequence comes from Bacteroidota bacterium, assembly GCA_027621385.1. Taxonomy (GTDB): domain Bacteria; phylum Bacteroidota; class Bacteroidia; order CAIKAF01; family CAIKAF01; genus CAIKAF01. The sequence goes on from JAQCBQ010000020.1 coordinate 1,112, forward strand.
CCGCAAATGGAACCCTCAAATGGCTCCATATATTTTTATGGAGAAAAATGGTATCCACATCATTGATCTCAATAAAACCGTTGTTCATTTGGACGAAGCCGCCAACGCGCTACGTCAAATGGCTCGTTCCGGTAAAAAGATTTTGTTTGTAGGTACCAAGAAGCAAGCGAAAGACATTATTGCCGATAAAGCCAAAGGCTGCGATATGCCTTATGTTACAGAACGCTGGCCCGGTGGAATGTTGACCAATTTTGCCACCATCCGCAAAACCGTGAAAAAAATGTCACGTTTGGACAGCATGGTGAAAGACGGTACCGCAGAAACCCTGTCTAAAAAAGAACGCTTGGTGTTGGATCGCACAAAATCAAAACTAGAAAAGGATTTTGGCTCTATCGCCGACTTGAACCGTCTTCCAGCCGCGATTTTTATCGTAGATATTAAACGCGAGCACATTGCAGTGGCAGAAGCCAAACGCCTGAATATTCCAACGTTCGGTATGGTTGATACCAATTCCAACCCCAATGAAGTTGATTTTGCTATTCCTTCCAACGATGATGCAGCAGACAGTGTTGCTTTAATCTTGGACTATGTAACTCAAGCCATTCGTGAAGGCCTTGCCGATCGCAAAGCCAGCAAAGATGCCGATGCAGACGAGAATTCCAATGATGTGGCTGAAGCCATGGTAGCATCTGCACCCGCTTCGGCTAAGTCTGATGCCGCACCCGAAGCCGAAGTTGAGGCTGAAGTAGAAGCGTCTACACCCGATCAAACTGAGTCTAACGATTAATTTTTTTACCCGTGTCAATTACAGCAGCAGACGTAAACAAGCTTCGGCAGCAAACCGGAGCAGGAATGATGGATTGCAAAAAGGCCTTGGTAGAGGCAGAAGGTGATTTTGAAAAAGCCATTGAAGTGCTCCGTAAAAAGGGTCAAAAAGTGGCGGCCAACCGATCAGACCGCACCGCCACCGAAGGATTCGTATATGCGCATACCAATGGGAATGCTGGGGTACTGATTGCATTGAACTGCGAAACCGATTTCGTGGCAAAAAATGAAGAGTTTGTAGGGTTCGCTCAAGAAGTAGCTGCTCTTGCCCTCAACCATCAATGCGATTCTATTGAGTCGATCAACGCCACCAACATGGCCGATGGCAGAACAGTACTTGACCACATCACCGAGAAAATCGGGAAAATTGGAGAAAAAATTGAAATTGGGGTTTGCCGATATTTGAATGCCCCGGAACTGTTCGGCTATAACCATCCCGGCAACCGTGTCGCTACATTGGTAGGATTGAACAAAAATGGGTCTGAAACGATAGCTCAGGCCGCCAAAGATGTCGCAATGCAAGCCGCAGCAATGGCTCCGGTAGCCTTAGATAAGGAAGATGTGTCGGCTGAAACTGTTCAAAAGGAAATGGACATCGCCATCGATATGCTTCGGACCGAAGGCAAACCCGAAGATAAAATCGAAATGATTGCGAAAGGTAAACTTGAGAAATTCTTCAAGGAATCTACCTTGTTGAATCAAGAATTCATTAAAAACAACAAACAATCGGTTCGGCAGTACCTTGAATCTGTAGATAAGGGATTGACCGTTACCGCCTTCCATCGATATTCCTTACAATAATCAGGAAAAGAGAAACTTCGGTTTCTCTTTTTTTTTATCTCCATCACAATGAAGTACAGTCGAATTCTATTAAAACTTAGTGGCGAATCCCTAATGGGCGGCAAGTCCTTTGGAATCGACCCGGAAATGCTCTCTGTGTATGCTCGTCAAATAAAGGCAATACATGAGGAAGGAGTCGAAGTGGCGGTGGTGATTGGTGGTGGAAATATATTCCGGGGAATCAACGCCGTTCAGGGTGGTTTTGATCGCGTTCAAGGCGATTACATGGGCATGCTGGCCACCGTGATGAATGGCATGGCATTGCAATCTGCACTTGAGAACTTGCAGGTGCACACCCGACTTCAAACGGCCATAGAAATGAAGGAGATCGGTGAGCCCTTTATCCGGCGACGCGCCGTTCGCCACCTGCAAAAGCGCCGCGTTGTCATTTTCGGCGCTGGCACAGGCAATCCCTATTTTACCACCGATACGGCGGCCTCGCTGCGCGCCATTGAAATCGAAGCGGATGTGATTTTGAAAGGCACGCGTGTGGATGGTATTTATTCGAGCGATCCGGAGAAAGATCCTTCTGCAACAAAATACGACCGGATTAGTTTTGACGAGGTCATACAGAAGGGACTGAACGTCATGGATTTAACAGCCTTTACCCTGTGCAAGGAGAACAAGCTCCCCATCATTGTCTTCAACGCAAATCAAGAAGATAATTTGCAGCGATTGGTCCGCGGTGAAGCGCTGGGTACGCTTGTCTCAGAATAAAATTTGATTTTTTTGGGCGGCTAGACGGGCTTTCTGAGCTAGTACGCGTGGCTCAACGGGCATCGGCCGGGCAAAAAGTAGCTCCTCACGTCGCTCTTTTTGCCCCGCCGCTGCATCCGTTTCGCCCCTTGCGCGCTAGCTTCATCAATCCCTGCCGCGGGCGCCCTGCCTGCTTAAACGTGTTTCTTGTTTTAATACCTATTTTAAACCAGACCGGTATCTTTCAACCTTAGATAAACTAAAGCAATTCCATAGAGGGCTGGCTTGCAATGGTATTGTTTTGTATTTCGGTTCTGGTCTTGCCTGTACTTATCGCACGTAAAATCGAAGTCGGCCGAAGAATTTATTTGCAGCGGTCAGGGCTGCATTCCCATTGGTTGAAATGCTTCCATTTGAGCTGTACATCAACTCGTGACCTGGGTCATAGCTATTAAACGAACGGGTTCCACAGTTTGAGTTGGGTTGGTTGTATTGAAAAGCCGCCACCACCATATTCATAGCGTAGGCGGGAGATGTTTGTACGTTGAGTACATATCCATTACCCCAGCTTCCTCCCCAACCTCCGTTGTCGGTGTTTTTTCCTGAAATGGTAAACCGATGTCCTGTATTTAGTGTTATGGCATTGCCATGTTGAGAGCCATGGTCGTATTGGCTGCTGGAACTGCCCGAGGAAGTCAGGTTGTTGTAAGTCCATGAATTTGTTCGGGTTCCTGCGCCGCTGTAAATGATGCTGCCGTTGTTGTCAATCAGTTGAACCATGATTTCAGCTCCAGACCAATTGGCCATAGTCCAATCGACGGCTCGATCAAACCAATTGTTGTTCGCTGGACAGGCCAGGTCGATGTTGGCTGTATTAACAAAGGTGACCGCCTCAGTCCACCCTCCATTCAACGTGCTCATATCGCAGTGTACGCTTACGGCGGGATTCCCTCCCGGTCCATCCGGGTCAATGGTATAACTTCCGGAACTGGCATTGGGGTTGGCTTGTTTTATGGCCAAGCAACTGATTGGATTTCCTGCCGAAACGGTTAGGGTTTGAGGGGCGCTAGCTCCGCAGGTATCGTTGGCCGTTACGGTTACGGCACCGCTTCCGGTGGTAAAGTTGACGGAAATGGAGGTGCTGCCTTGGCCTGAAACCAGGGTTGCAGAGTTTGGGACAGTCCAGGTGTAGGAGGTGGCTCCCGGCACAGGAGCAATGGAATATGCTACTCCTTGTTGGTTTGGGTTCACAATGGAGGGGCCGGTAATGGGGCCGGGGGCGTTGAGCAAAGGTAGAACAACCACCAGGTGTGAGGTGCTGTATGCGGTTCCACAGCTGGTGTCTATAGCCCGAAGTCGATAGTATTGGTTGGGGCCCTGTGGGGGGAGAGTTAAGGAATGCGATGCGGCATTCGCATTTGGAATATCAGACCAACTGTAATTGTCGGTAGAGACTTGCCATTGAAGCAATCCGTTTTGCCCGGTGGTGCCCATGCTGAGCTGGCTGCCGCCGCAGGCCGTATCTTTTGAAAGGGTAAGAATTCCCGGTTGGGCTCCGCATTCGCAACCAAAGGAATTCCAAAAGGTCCCTCCAAAGACTTCAAAACAGCGGATGTCGGTATTATATATAAGGAGGCCTTGGGCGGGGTTTTGAATCGCTTGCCGCTGTGCCGATGTTAGCCTGGAGATTAAGAGGCCTCGACTGGTGTCGTTAAGTTCGAGCAAGGAACTTGGGTCAGGGGTATTGGTATTTATACCTACCGATTGTGCCAAAGAAAATGGAGACAGGGCGATGAACGCCAGGAGGAAAATCTTGTACATAGGTTGATGTTGGGAACATAAATGTACTTGATTTCATGACAACTGGGAAAATAAATGGCCTTCAAAGCGGTGATTTCTTTGCTGAGTTAACGGTGTTTTCGGAAGTCGAATAGAGGTTTGGCCTCTAAAAATAAGTTGTATAAAAGGGGTAACCGGCTTTTTGTGATGAGTTAAATTGAATTTTAACCCTCGATATATGCAATCTGAAACATAATAAAGAAATGAAAAGTGTAAAAGAAGAAAATTAAAGTATATTAAATAAAATGCATGGAAACCCAATGAATAAAGGGTAAAAATATTTTTAGTTTGGTTTATTTAAAAATTGTTTACATTTATAGTCGGTTTACATGTTCTTTTGAAAACAAACAAATAATCATTTAAAATCAGCGTTATGCAACACATCAACCCCAGATTGCGGAGAGTTTTGCGCCCGGCGGCTTTGGCTTTGGGCTGGCTCTTAACCTTGGGTGCTTGGGCACAATGCCCCACTCCCTCTGCATTAAGTTCGGCCGCAACCTGTGGCCAGGGCGCAACCCTTACAGCTTCCGGCTCTACGGGTTTGTACCGTTGGTATAGTCAGCCCAGTGGTGGTTCTGTTCTTTCGACCGGGGCAACCTATACTACTCCGGCGATGTTCGCTCAGGCCACGTATTACGTAGAGGCCGTGAACAGCTACAACAACCCGAACTGCGTTAGTCCTCGTGCCGCTTTGTTGGTTCCTGTAAATCCAATTGCAATGCCGGCCATTGTTGGAGACTCGGTAACATGTGGAGGTTCCGCCAGTCTGTCGGCTTCGGGTTCTACAGGTTTATTTCGTTGGTACGCGGCTCCCACAGGCGGAGCGGTGCTGGCGACCGGTGGTAGCTTTACGCCTCCTTCAACGCTTCAATCTACAACCTATTATGTTGAGGCAACGACCAACCTGACTCCAACCAGTACTGTGGCATTTAATTATACAGGAGGCCAGCAAAGCTGGACAGTGCCTGCAGGTGTTTTTAGTCTGTCAGTTGAGATGGAAGGTGCAGAAGGTGGCCGCAATACCAATTACAACAACCGGGGCGGCTACGGTGGTAAGGTGGTTGCCGATGTAGCTGTAACACCTGGTCAAACAGTATATATATATGTAGGAGGTTGGCCTGGAAATGGAAATACCAGCGGCGGATACAATGGCGGAGGAAACCACAGCGGTTCCTCTTCGTATGGTTCTGGCGGTGGAGGCGGTACCGATATTCGCATTGGCGGAACGGGATTGAACAATCGAGTGTTGGTTGCCGGCGGTGGCGGCGGCGGTAGTTGGAATTGCGGTACCGATGGCTCACGGGGTGGAGCAGGCGGCGCCGCTACTGGTGAGGCCGGTTTTTATTGCAATGGAAATACCAATTCCAGCTATACCGGACGCGGTGGTTCGCAAAATGCAGGAGGAGCAGCGGGATCCAACTGGTGTTGCCCTTCCGCAGGTTCATCCGGTCAAGGAGGTTCTGGTTCGTACCGTGGCGCTGGTGGCGGCGGAGGCTATTTTGGCGGTGGTGGTTCCAGCTACGGCGGTGGCGGTGGCGGATCCAATTATGCCGATCCAAACCTATGCTCCAACATTACCCATACGCAAGGAACAAGGCAAGGTCACGGCGTGGTTACCATCAATTATACTGTTCCATTCTGTGTTTCCAATCGGGTCCCTGTACCCTTGACAGTAATTCCACTGGCGACCCCTACGGCCAATCCGGTTAGTGCTACCTGCGGAAGCAATGTAACCGTTTCGGCTTCCGGATCAACAGGTTGGTACCATTGGTTTGCAGCTCCTTCTGGCGGCTCTCCGTTGTCTACCCAATCCAACTATGCTATGTCCTTTTTAACCCAAACAGATACAATTTGGGTTGAAGCGGTTTCCGATCCCAACCCCAGTGGAACTCAAACCTTCAATTATACCGGTGGGCAACAAACCTGGACCGTGCCGGGTGGAGTTTTCTCGGTTTCGTTTGATGTGCGCGGTGCTCAAGGGGGAACCAACCTTTGGAACAATGGGGGTAAAGGTGGAAAGGTAACAGGAACCTTGGCCGTTACGCCAGGGCAAGTGTTAAACATATATGTCGGCAATCAGCCCGGCAGCGGTGGCTGCTGTACTGGCGTTTGGGGGCCTGGCGGTTGGAATGGCGGAGGCTCTGGATATGCTTGGTCAAATGGCCAACAAGCCCGAGGCGGCGGTGGCGCCTCTGATATTCGTATTGGTGGAACAACCTTGAACAACCGAGTGGTGGTTGCCGGTGGCGGCGGCGGTGCCGGCGGTGGAAACTGCAACGGGAACCTCGATCGTGGTGGAGACGGTGGCGGTAACGCCGACGCTCAGCGCGGATTTTCTTGTGGTGGCAATTCAACCTGCTACACCGGTGGTGGCGGCACTCAAACTTCCGGTGGACAAGGTGCAAGTTGTTATGGAGCTCCATCTGGTCAATTTGGTCAAGGTGGAAACGCTTGGAGTGGGTGTTGCCCACAACAAGGCGGCGGCGGCGGCGGCGGCTGGTATGGCGGCGGCGGTGGCGCCTATTATGGCGGCGGCGGCGGCGGTTCTAGCTATGCAAACCCCAACCTAACTAGCAATGTAACTCATGCTCAAGGCGATCAAAACGGAAATGGACAGGTTGTTATTAGTTTTGTGAAAACGTATTGCTCAAGCACACGCGTTCCACTTCCTATTTCGGTAACGCCGTTGGCCGCTCCAGTAACTCAAGGAGACTCGGTTACCTGCGGCACTCCGGTTACCCTAACTGCAACCAGCAACAGCTCAGTGTCTTGGTACGACGCTCCTGTAGGTGGAAACTTAGTGGCCATAGGTCCTAGCATTTCTCTGCCTCCAATTTTAGGCTCAGATACCTTGTTTGCGGTTTCTGAATTAACTAGCAATATAAGCGGTTCACAAACCTTTAATTTTACAGGTGCGCCTCAAACCTATACGGTTCCTGCCAATGTTACATCCATTACTGTTGATGTGCAAGGAGCTCAAGGTGGAGGTTCTTTGCCAAACCCAACCAACAACCCCGGCGGTTTAGGTGGTCGGGTTCAAACCACACTTGCCGTAACGCCAGGCCAGGTTCTGAATGTGTATGTAGGGGGTACAACCACCACAAATTCAGGTGGTTGGAATGGCGGAGGCGATGGGTCTTCTAGCGGTGCCGGCGGTGGCGGTGCTTCAGATATTCGTATCGGAGGCACTACTTTTGCTAGCCGTGTTGTTACTGCCGGTGGTGGCGGTGGCGGCGGCTGGAACTGCTCCTCAGGAATGGGTGGCGGAGCCGGCGGTGGTTCCGGTACAGCTGGAAACGGTAATTATTGTAATAATCCCAATGACGCCTGCAATACAGGAAAAGGCGCTACACCCACTACCGGTGGACTTGGCGGTACTTGCGGTTGCTCTAATCCCGGAGTGCTGGGTGTCGGTGGCAAAGGCGGTGGAACCTGCAATACATCCGGCGGCGGCGGCGGAGGCGGTCAGTTTGGCGGCGGCGGCGGTCGATTTGGCGGTGGCGGCGGCGGTTCAAGCTTCGCCTCAGCTACCATAGCCAGCAATACTACTCATACCCAAGGTTTCCGGTCAGGAAATGGACAGGTTGTGATTTCCTACAACGTAACTTTAATTTGTTCCAGCCCCCGTGTGCCCGCTGAAATCTGGTTGGATTCTCTACCCGCACCTACAGCGAGCGGAGATACTTCCTTCTGTGGCAGTGGAACGGCTAACCTATCCGTTACCGGTCCCAATGGAAACTATGTGTGGTACGATACCTTGGGTGGTAACATCGCCAACATTGGTCAAAACTGGACCACCGGGAACGTAACCGAGCCAACCTTGTTCCATGTAAATTACACGGTCAACGGTTGTCCATCAAAATACGATACCGTGAATGTGAATGCGATTCCATATCTCACCGCATTTTTGGCCCCTGCTCCTTCCCCTGTATGTGCTAGCGATGCCGATATTGATTTAGGCTTTATGCCTCCTTTCCTTGTCGATTCATTGATCTTAACCAATTGCGGTAAATCAGGAAATACTGGCCCAACTCAAGGTGATGCAGATAATGAATACGGCCCTGGTGTTGTAACGGTTACTTCTGGTATTCAAGAATTTGTAATTCCAGTAACTGGAACTATAACCATCGAGGCTGCTGGAGCTAGGGGTGGTCCAAATAATGGTGGCCTTGGTGCTATTATGAAAGGTGATTTCAATGTTACTGCAGGGACTGTTTTAAAGGTCTTAGTGGGTCAGCAGGGAACGTCTGCCGGCGGCGGTGGCGGCACCTTTGTTACTACAATTACGGATTCGCCTCTTATTGTTGCAGGAGGTGGAGGAGCAGGCGTCTCTGGTCCATGGGTTGATGCAGGTGCGCCTACCGGTAATAATGGCAACTCCGGCTCTTTAAATGGTGTTGCAATTAATAATGGAGGTTTAAACGGTGGCGCAGGAGGTGCAAACAACTGCAGCAATTCTGGAGGCGGTGGCGGCCTTTTGGTTTCAGCTACAGGCTCTGATGGTGGTCAGGCTTTTGTTTCCGGTGGAAATGGGGGCAATAATGGCGGTGGATTTGGTGGCGGTGGAGGTAACCGTGGCGGTGGCGGTGGCTACTCTGGTGGCGGTTCTGGTGGCTGTGGTGGTGGTGCTCGTGTTGGCGGTGGCGGTGGCTCCTTCAACGGAGGAACCAATCAGCAAAATATTGCCGCAGCAAATAATGGCCACGGTTATGTTAAGATATCTTGGAATATTGTTCAACCCTCTTTCACAGCTGGAGTTTGGATTGGCCAAGGAATTACAGATTCCATTCAAGGGATTTTTGACCCGTCTACAGCCAACTTGGGAGTGAATACCATTTATTATCAGACCAACAACCAAGGTTGTATTTTGAATGATTCGGTTTCAATTACAGTGGTTCCAGGACCTGATGCCAGCATTACTTCCAATTCCGCTCAGTTGTGCGATTATGATAATGCGATTAGTTTGACTGCGTTGAACAGTGGAGGGTCTTGGACCGGCCCCGGTGTTACACCAACAAATTCCGGTGCTGATTTTGATCCTTCCTCTGTTTCTGCCGGAACGTATTACGCAAAACACACTTTGGTCGATCCTGTCGTAGGTTGCTTTACCACCGATAGCGTTCAAATCGTGGTGAATCCTACTCCAAATGCCAGCGTAAGTGCTCCTAACGTTATTTGTTCTGCCGATGCTCCATTCAATTTACAGCCCGGTACGCCTGGCGGTATTTTCACCGGTGCGGGTGTAACCGATACGGTAACCGGAGTATTTACTCCGAACGCCAACCTGGTTGGAAGCACTATGGTTTATTACAATGTAACAGCGAACGGTTGCGTGAACAACGATAGCCTTCAGTTGATGGTGTATGTTTCTCCTGATGCTTCCATTAGCAATGCCCCACAGCAGCTTTGCGCCAATGCTGGTCAAGTTCAGTTGATTCCTGCCCAGCAAGGCGGTAACTGGTACGGTGGCGGTATGGCCAACCCAAATGTGGGCGTATTTGACCCCCAATTGGCTGGAACTGGTACAGCTCAGGTTGTTTATCTGATTTCAAATGCCAATTGCAGCAACAGCGATACGGTGAACATTGTGGTGAACGCCTTACCAACGGTAACGGTTTCTCCCAACACCATTCAACAGGTCTGTGCCGGCTCTACCTTGCCTTTAACGGCCTCCGGAGCAAGCAGCTATCAGTGGTTGAACAACGGTAGCCCAATCAGCGGAGCCAATACGGCCTCGTACGCTCCTGCCAACGCTGGTTCGTACAGTGTGGTTGGTGTGGATGGCAACGGATGTTCTTCTACTTCGTCTGCAGTGCAAGTAAACGTGGCTCCAAACCCAGTGGTGTTGCAGGTCAACGCTCCAACGGTGTGTGAGGGCAACGCTACAGCCTTTACTCAAAACTCGGCCATTGGTCAGGGAGGATTGATTACCGGCTACAACTGGGATTATGGAGATGGCAATACGGGCACTGGATTTTCATCCAACCATGTATATTCCGCTCCCGGTACCTATACGGCTCAGTTGATTGTACTTAGCTCTGCAGGTTGCTCTGATACCTTAACTCAAACTGTAGTGGTGAATGCCAATCCAGTGCTTGACTCGGTATTGGTAACCAATGCCTGTTTCCCCAATCCGACCAGCTATCAGGCCTTCGCGTCTGGAGTAACGGTGGGCAGTTATCAGTGGAACTTTGGCAACAATGCTCTTGGAAATGGAGCCAACGTAACCCATACCTATGGGGCCGCCGGTACTTATTATTACCAATTGGTAGTAAACTCTACCCTAGGCTGTTCTACAGTTCAAAACGGAACAGTTGTAGTTGAAAATCAACCCAATGCCATGTTCCTAACCGGCGATGGTTGTACGAATACTCCAATGACCTTGGTGAATACCTCAACCGGAAACATTACGGGTTGGAACTGGAACTTTACAACAGGAACTGCAAGTACGCAAAATCCTACGTATTCCTTTACTCAACCTGGAACCTATCCTGTAAGCCTTACTGTAACTACAGCTGGCGGTTGTACAGATAGCCATTCCTCATTGGTAACCATCAATGCTACACCTGATGCCACCTTTACTGCGGCAAATCAAGGCATTAACCTGGTACAATTTGCTCCAGCCAATCCAATCAATCCTGCTAGCTATCTATGGGATTTTGGAGATGGAACTACAGACAATACCATTAGCCCATTGAAGCAGTACAACCTAACAGGCGTGTATCAAGTGTGCTTGACCATCTTATCAAATGGTTGTGAGAGCACCACATGTCAAAACTTTGAAGTTCGTGACATTACATCCTTTGAAGGTCCTGAAGGCACCAAGCATGCTGTAACTGCTTATCCGAATCCGTTCAGTGATGAGTTGACTCTTCAATTGGAATTGAATGCTGCTTCACAGGTTCAAGTGGCCATGTTTGATTTGAGTGGCAAGAAATTGCTGAGCAGCGACAAAGGCCTATTGACATCAGGTAAACACAGTTTTGATATGACCGCTGAAACCATGAATTTGGCTCAAGGTGTATACTTAATGACTGTTTATGTGGACGGAATGGCCTTTACGTCTCGTTTGGTTCGTACCAAATAATAGTAGGGGCTAATACCCAAATCAATTGCAATTCAAAGGGGGTCGATGTTTCGACCCCCTTTTTTTTGCATACATGAATTACAGCTCTTAGCAATTCGATTTGGCTTTTCAGTTGAATTGGCCCTGCGGCAGGGATGGAATAGGGTAGCCCGCAATGGATTGGCCCCGGCAACTGCCGGGTGAAGGGGGCGACCTTGGGAGCCACCCGGAGCCCTTCAGTTTGCAGCGCCAAAACAGCGGACTACCCATGACAGCCCGTTTGCCGCCCCAATATAAAAACGCATAATCCTGATAATGTGTACTAAGGATAAAAACTGACATTTGAATTGAAAATGATGAAAAAAAGGCGCACCAATCCCTAGTTGTTGACGTACTTCCGGGGAATGCACATGAACGCATTGTACATACCTCTCCCGGTTTAACCTTGCATTGGTTTGAAATGGTAGCCCGTCAAATTTCAAGGATGGAAAAGTTGGCTAAACTAAAGTCGGGAGTAATAAATCCAAAGCAACTGCTTACTATTTTTCAATCGATGGAGCAGCAGTATGGAAAAGACCAGCAGGGTTTTTTGGATCTGAAGGCCAATATTTCAGAATGGTCGGTCTATTTGGGATTGAGCCTAAGTACCTTGCGCAGGAATTTAGATCGGTTAGAAAGCCAAGGTCTGTTGCGTTGAGAGCGGAATAAAATTCAACTTGTGAGTAAATAACAGAGCGAGGAAGAATCTCGGGTTCTGAATTTTTGAGTTTCATAGCAGGTTGTTCATCTGGAACTCATGCAATCAAACTTAAACCTCCAACCATTTCTGCATGAGGGTGGCTTTTGCTTAGGAAAAATAGAGGTAGAAAATGGGCTTGAAATAATTAAGGTGACAAGGTCTATAAGGAGGCTTGAGCACTGTCAATCGGTGGAATTGACTACCTTCGTAGGTAGATTGAACAAAAGCGCATGTGGTGTAAAACTATTTTAGAAACCATTGGAAATACACCAATGGTGCAGCTGAACCGAGTGGTGGCAGAACTGCCGGCCACTGTACTTGCAAAGGTAGAAACCTTTAATCCGGGAAACAGCATCAAAGACAGAATGGCTCTGAAAATGATAGAAGATGCCGAAGCCGCCGGGAAATTAAAACCCGGGGGAACCATTATTGAAGGAACCAGTGGAAATACCGGAATGGGATTGGCCATTGCTGCAATCATTAAAGGGTATAAGTGCATTTTTACTACAACCGATAAGCAGTCGCAAGAGAAAATCGATGCTTTACGCGCCTTGGGGGCAGAGGTTATTGTTTGCCCAACCAATGTTGAACCTGAAGATCCTCGATCCTATTATTCGGTTTCTAGTCGCTTGGAAGCAGAGGTTCCCAACTCATGGAAACCTAACCAATATGATAATTTAAGCAATTCTCAAGCCCATTACGAAAGTACAGGGCCTGAAATTTGGCAGCAAACCGAAGGAAAAATTACGCATCTTGTAGTTGGAGTAGGTACAGGTGGAACCATTTCGGGAACGGCACGGTACCTGAAAGAAAAAAATCCCAATGTTCAGGTGTGGGGCATAGATACCTACGGTTCTATTTTTAAAAAATACCATGAAACCGGAGAATTTGATAAAAAAGAAATATATCCCTACATCACCGAAGGCATTGGAGAGGATTTTTTGCCTCAAAATGTAGATTTTACCTTGATTGACCACTTTGAAAAGGTAACCGATAAAGATGCGGCTATTTATACCCGCGAAATTGCACGAAACGAGGGGATTTTTGCTGGTAACTCAGCGGGTGCAGCCATTGCCGGACTCCTTCAAATGAAGCATTTACTTAAGCCTGAAGATGTGGTGGTGGTGGTTTTTCATGACCATGGAATACGCTATTTGGGAAAGATGTTCAACGACAATTGGATGCGGGATCGCGGATTTATTGACGGGAAACGGCTTCAGGTTAAAGATCTTTTGGTTTCTGGGGTATTGGCTAAAGCCATTGCTGTGCCCTTACACCAAACCGCCTCTGAAGTAGTTCAGTTGATGCAAAATGAGGGTATTTCTCAGGTTCCTGTGGTGGATGGACAGCACGTTGTTGGTTCTTTGACCGACAGTCATTTGTTTGGACTGCTTGTTCGGAGTCCTCAGGAAAAGGATTCTCCTGTTTCGCAAATCATGGAGAAGCCCTTTCCCATCATTTCTGCCGATTGTGAAGTGGCAAAAGTGGGTAAGGAATTTTCTAAAGATAGTCATGCGGTGTTGGTCAAAGATGGAATGGGTGAGTTTTATATCATGACTCGGACCGACGTTTTAACTCAATTGATTGGATAAACCCATGCGGGTAAAAGATCAGATGGGGTTCTCGGTAGAGGTGCCGGATTTCCCCAAGCGCATTGTTTCCCTTGTACCTTCCATCACGGAATTGTTGGCGGATTTGGCCTTGGACCGAGAAGTACTTGGAATTACCAAGTTTTGTGAACACCCTAATTCCTGGTTTGAAACCAAGGTGCGGGTGGGAGGCACAAAAAATCCAGACCTCAAAGCCATTGAATTGCTCAATCCGGACTTAATCATTGGGAACAAAGAAGAAAACACCCAAGAAATGCTTCTGAAACTGAAAACACGTTTTTCGGTTTGGATTTGCGATGTGGAACGCTTAGAGCAAGCCCTTGAAATGATTCAGGACTTGGGCAGCCTGACGCGTCGATCTATGATGGCCAATGAATTGATTCAACGCATCCAGGCTGAATTTCGAGGATTAAAGCCGCTTCATCCACCCCGTAGGTGTTTGTATTTTATTTGGCGTAATCCCTATATGGTGGCTGGTCAATCTACCTTTATTAACGACATGTTGGAACGCTGTGGATACATTAATGTAGCTGCAGACTTGCCCGGTAGGTATCCTGAATTAACCGAGGAGAGCATCAAGGAGTTTGCGCCGGATGTGGTTTTGTTGTCGTCCGAGCCATTCCCTTTCAAGGAATCTCATGCTCATGAATTGACTCCCCTACTTCCATCCACATGCGAAGTTAAATTGGTGGATGGCACCTATTTTAGCTGGTATGGAAGTCGCCTTCTAGAGGCTCCGGCCTATTTTTTAAAGGTGTGTGGAGCCATTTAGGCTACTGCATACTTTTTTCAGGTTCTTTCTTCTCTTGAATTCCAAGGTGATTCTGTTACTTTTATGGTATGGAAATCTGGGTAATTAATGGTCCGAATTTAAATCTGCTGGGCAGTCGAGAACCCGAAAAGTATGGAATTGGAACCTTGGCTGATTTGGAATCCGATTTGGTTTCTGCTTTTCCTCAGGTGACTTTTCGCTTTTTTCAGTCCAATCATGAAGGCGATTTAATCGATTGGGTTCAGCAATCTGCATCGGTTTCGGCTCTTATTATAAATCCCGGTGGGTTGGCCCACACTTCGGTGGCTTTGTCGGATGCTTTAGCCGCCTGTCCTACCTTTAAGATTGAAGTCCATATTACCCATATTTTTTCAAGGGAGGAATATCGACGGCAGAGCCTAACGGCCATAGGGGTAAACGCCAGCCTTGCCGGTGCCGGTACTCAGGGCTATCATTTGGCTGTTCGGTTGGCCTTGCAAACCAAGGCAATTTGGCCATCGGTAAATGGGCCCATGTCCATTGATTCTTAGCCGATTTTTTTTTGGGGATGCAATTGTGCAAAGGTTTTTTCCCCCATCAAAAAATAGCGTTGAACCAATAAAAACGGAGACAAAAAATCGGCTTTTTTCTGTGCTATTTTTTTCCTTTTTTTAAGGGTTGTGGGCAACCTGAAGTAAAAGGCCCAGTGCCCTTCTATCACTGCCAATATGTGGCGAAAGCCTCCCTTTTCTTTTAAAAACCGAAGGCTGCCAATGCCATCCAATACCAACCGAAAGGGCAAAATCCAGGCCAATCGCCCGGCAGGCATGTTTTTCGCCAGCATCAGCAAATTGTTTCGGACGTTTAAATACGTTTTTTTAGGCGAACCTTGCGAAAGCGTACCGCCTCCTACATGGTAAACCACCGATTCGGGAATGGCAGCAATCTGATAATTGGAACTCAACAATCGCCAACACAAATCAATTTCTTCCATGTGGGCAAAGAAATCGCCGTCCAATCCCCCCACTTGGATGTATGCCTTTCGGCGAATCAACAAGCAGCATCCGCTAGCCCAATGAATATCCATTCGGCTGTTGTATTGCCCTTCGTCTTTTTCGGTGGTGTAAAATACGCGCCCACGGCAGTATGGAAATCCTACCGCATCGATAAATCCTCCGCTGGCCCCGGCATATTCAAAATGGCTGGGCTCCAATTGGGCCTTAATTTTGGGTTGGCAAGCGGCAT
Source organism: Bacteroidota bacterium (assembly GCA_027621385.1). GTDB lineage: Bacteria > Bacteroidota > Bacteroidia > CAIKAF01 > CAIKAF01 > CAIKAF01. The sequence continues at coordinate 16,723 of JAQCBQ010000020.1, forward strand.
AATCGGGATTGGTTTCCATGAATTCCAGCAAGGGCTGAAGCCATGGACTTTTTATTTCAACATCAGAATTCAGAAGGACGATGTACTCGGCCTGAATGTGTGCAATGGCTCGATTGTAGCCCTCTGCAAACCCATAGTTTTGGCCTAAATCCAACCAATGAACTTCAGGGATTGCGTTTGCCTGTTCTTTTGAGCTGTCGGTAGAACCGTTGTCGGCGACCCAAATGCTGGCCCAATCGCGGCTATGCTCAACCACTCCTGCCAAAAAGGCCTGAAGCCAATGCGCGCCATTGTAGTTAAGTATAACTACGGCAGTTTTTGAAGGGCCAGGATGTGTCATCTAGGCGAATTGAATAGGTCGTTGCTCCAATTCCCAAAATGCCGAATGGCATCGTTTTGGTCGATGTTAAAGGAGTTGTTCCGTTGGTAAATGAAGGCCTGCCATTGCCGGTTGTTGATTTCGCCCCGACAATCGGAATGAATCAGGCTGAAGTCGTTGTTTAGGCTGTTTGGATTATAGAAAACAAACCGAACGTTCGATTGGGCTTTAATTTGATAGTACTGCCAAATTTCATACGGATAAGCTGACGGTTCATTGTATTGTTTGTTTCTGGAATTGGGTGGGCCGTATTTCAACCAAATTCGACCGCGGTCGGTCTCATAGCCACGCATGGCGGCTGTACCAAATTCCTTGTCAATGGCTTTTAATAAGGCTACGTATTTTCTCCATTCCTCAGCCGGATGCTTGGGGTATTTACGGAACCAAAAACTCCAAATGAATTGCTTTATCAATACAACGTCGTTGCTGGCTGCGGCGTTTTTAGCAAATTGAATTTCTTCCCCTGAAGACAAGGGCTTCAAAAAACCCAACATGGTTTTGAGGGTGTCGAGGTCTTGAATGGGATCTATAAAACTGCCGCTGTAATCGATTTTATTTACACTCAGTAAATCAATGGGTTGCTCTGGATTGTCCCTGAAAAAATACCCTTTAGATGAACTGTATATTTTCCCTGTATTGTCCATTAATTGAGTGCTGAGCCAATAATGGCCGGAAGGCAGTTCCTTCAAATTTAAGCTTTGGATGCCGGGCGATACCCATTTTTTGTTCTCGACTTTTTTACGGAGAGCAAATCCGGGGACTACACTTGAATCATGGGCATTTTCAACCCAATAGGTATGGTAAAATGCCAAACTACTGTCTATGTTATCTAAAGGAAAATAGAGCTCTTGGTATACCTTCAATTCGGGGTTGCTGTTCTCAATTAGTGCATTCCCGAGCATGGGCATGATTTCATATTTTCCCCTTGCCAACATGGTATTTTGAATGGGACTGCTGATTCGGGAAATAAAAAATGGTTTCCCTGTTCGGGGTTGGTTCAGGGGCTTTACTACAATGGTGTCTAAATACCGGAGGGTGTCAGGCTGTTCTTCTCCTAAGTCAATGATTAAATATTCCAATACCAATGTGCCGGTATCGGCTTCCATGCGTTCAATGTAAAAGATGTCTTGTATTTCAGCTTCAGCCCCCTTTTTCTGTAGTTCTTCGCTGATTTCCTGACCTAAATTAAATTTACTGAAGTTAACAATGGCCGAGGCCCCGTGCATTAAAATGGCACATTGCAGCCGAGCTTCCCATGTTTCTCGTTCTTTGGGTTTAAATTTCATGGAATTCCCATGCACTAAAATCCAAGATTCAATGTAGGGTTTACCTTGATTGGAATACAAAACCTGGTGTTGTATGGATACATTCAAGCCGGCTTGAGCCTGGAATGGAAGCCATAAAAGGCTAAGCAAGAACATGAACTGGCTTAGGTATAGGAGTGTTGAAGAAGGTCTGCGCGCATCCATGCCTTAAAGGTACGAGTATGGATTCAATTTTTGCTCAGAAGAGAAGCATCTGCTTATCGGTTTCTCTCGGTGGAAGCGACTTTGGGAATGTATTGCAAGCCTCCGGTAGAGGGATTTGGGGCTGGACTCAGAATGAATTGGTAATTCTCATTCAGTAGGAAAGCGTCTAAATAACCTCCCAATTTAAAGGTATAGCTTGGGTCTTCTGCGGGAATTCCCAATTGCCCTTGGATACCTTGGTTTTTTCTTAAATTCATCAAATCGGTATAGTTGCAATCCAAACAAACGGAAATCAGATTGATTTTTCGACGTTCCCGGGCAATGAAGTCGGAGGCGGCCTTTATTTCTGCAATGGCTTCTGGACTTTTAATGGTGAAAAAAAGCAGGTAATTGGGCTGATTGTTTTTTTTGCTGAAGGGTTGGAACCGCTTACCCATCTCATCCTTCAGGCTGATTTCAGGCGCAGGCTGACCGGGTTTAAGGCGCTGAAGGTGTTCTATGGCTTGTTGGGTGATGCGTTGCAGTTTTGGGTCTATTTGTTTTGGCCAGGCTTGCTGAAACAATTGAATTAATTTGGCTTCATCCAAGGTTTTTTCCCGCTGCCAATCCAACATGCCAACCACCATGAGCAATTCCGCCGCTTCACGGCCCGGCACCAGTTCAAAGTCCATAATCCGATGAAAGGCGGAATCGTAATTGGGCTTTTCAATCAACCACTCATACAATTTCGCTTCGGAGGGCAGGGTGGCCCATTTTTGAAGCTGACCTCGATACAGGTTTTTGAAAAAGTCGATGTAATCGGGGTGCTCATATAGCACAGGACGATTGAAAATGGAGTTCCGTACCGCTGTTTTCTCGCTCATTAATCGGGTTGTTAATCGAAGGTCAGCTATGCGGTACCGAATCATGTTGGTTAAAAACGGGCCGGGAAATTGAGCGGAGTCTTTGCGCAAGGCCATCTCAAAGCTATCTACAGCGACCTTGTGTTGCCTCCGTAAGAAAACCTCATAGTTCTCGTTCAGAAATTTGCTGTACCTCATTTCAAATTTTGATATTCGATACCAATTTAAGCTGGTGTCATTTTCTTGAGTCATGCCTACGGCACCGGCATTTCTTGTGGGCAATATAATATGATAGGTGTTGCCCGGCTGAATGTGCAGCGCTGTTTTGTCTCGTCCAATTTTTAATCGATACCCTACCAATTGGCTTTTCTGTGCCGGAATTTGAAGCTCAAATTGACCCGTTTCGTTGCTGTTGCATGCGGCCACAGGGCTGGGTTCTGAAATGACCCAGTCTTCTAAACCAAGAACTTCAATCCGGGTATTGGGGAAATAGGGCGCCTCTCCCACAATCCGAATGGATTGTGCGGTTGTTGGCGTTGCTAACGTGCCAAGCCCAATCAAGAGTAGAAACCTCAGCATAGTATTCCAAACGTAGGACCCCGCAAATTCGTATCTCTTCAGCATTTAAGAAAAATAATGCCAGATGTTCTCATGAATAAAAGGGCGAATGTTCCCTCCGTGCTTATGAATCTCTCGTACAATGCTGCTGTTGATGTGGGCGGCACCGGTGGGTGAGGGAACAAAAATGGTTTCAACATCAGGCGATAGAGCCTTGTTGGCCTCAGCGATTTGACGTTCATAGGCACTGTCTTTCTCATCGCGAATCCCCCGTATCAAAAAGCGGGCTCCTGCCCGTTCGGCCGCGTCAATGGTCATGCCTTCATAAATTATTACTTGCACTTCAGCCTGATCGCGGAACATGTCCTCCAGCATTTTTTTTCGTACTTCGGCCGACCAGGCATAGGATTTTTGACTGTTTTGGCCTATGCCAATAACCAGCTTAGAAAACAAGGGTAAAATGGCTTGGACAATGGCAAAATGCCCCTTGGTAGGCGGGTCAAAACTTCCTGGAAAAAAAGCGATATGTCCGGTTGAAGTACTCATACTTGTTCTTCTTCACAAAAGTAGGAAAAATGGACATGACCGTATTTTTTGGTGTACATCCAGCCCGGAATTTCAGGGGTTTGCTTAGCCCAGTCTGGGCCATGTTCCAATACCAGCAGGCCATCCGGTTTTAGCAATCCATTGGCTATGCACATCTGCGGCAATGCAAGGGCATCGTTCAATGAAAATGGAGGATCCATAAAAATGAAATCATAGGCCGCTGTTCGGCCTTGGGCAAATTCAAAGGCATTGGCTTGAATGACCGAGGCATTTTTGATGTTCCATTGTTCCAATTGACGCTTGATGTGCTGAACGGACTTTGGATTTTTATCTAAAAAATCAACCCGGGCAGCCCCTCTAGATAGCATTTCAAACCCAATGCTTCCTGTGCCGGAGAATAAATCAAGGCACTGAGCCACAGGCCAATCTACATGGGCCTGCAATACGTTAAATAAGGATTCTTTGGCGCGGTCGGTGGTGGGGCGAAGATCCAACCCCTTAGGTAAGGACCAGGTTCTGCCCTTTAAGGTGCCTGCAATGATTCTCAAGATTAATTGCGCCAGCTGCCATTGGTGTTCGGCTCAGTCATAGAACCCACTTGAATGAGGGAATCCATGCTGAACTTACCGTATTCCAACAACAAATCTTCTAGGAAAATTCCGTAATTGGTAGA
>JAQCBQ010000211.1 GCA_027621385.1 Bacteroidota bacterium
GACCTTGGGAGCCACCGCAAGCCCGCTGGGCCAGCCTTCCGCCAACCGCGGACAACCTGTGAAAGCCCGGCAGCCGCCCCCACATTAGCTTTGTTGCAGATTCAGCAGCAAAAGCCTATCTTCGGAACAATGAAACCTGCATATCATCGCCTTTTGATTTTGATTTTTGGGGTTGCCCTGACCGGCGCATGTAAGGTAAATACCGGGACCTCGGCTGCCGAGCCGCCCTGCCTTGGCAAGCCCGACCTGGGATTGCTTTGCCCCGCAGTGTATGAGCCTGTGTGCGGTTGCGATGGCAAAACCTACAGCAACGATTGTACTGCCGAAGCGGCTGGCGTGTTGCGATTTACTCCCGGCGAATGCCCGACCGATTCGAATGCTGCCCCTAAATGAGTTAATAGAACAATGCCTGAACGGCAATGCCGGCGCCGAAAATGAATTGTATGCACGGCTGGCTCCGCTGATGTTTGGCGTGTGCCTGCGCTACGCACCAAACGCGGTTGAAGCCGAAGATGTTCTTCAGGAAGGATTCATGAAAATGTTTCTGCATTTGGAAAGCTACCGAGGTCAGGGGCCGCTGGAAGCCTGGGTGCGGCGCATTATGGTGCATACCGCTCTTGAGCGTTACCGAAAAAAAGCGCTGCTGACGGTAGATGCGCCGGAAGAAGACGGAGAAGAATTGCAGGTTCCGGCACCCGCTTTTGACGATAATTTGTCGGCCGAAATGCTGCTGGAACTCATACAGGCGCTGCCGCCCGGATACCGCCTGGTTTTTAACTTATTTGCCATTGAAGGCTATTCGCACAAGGAAATTGCGGAACGGCTTCACATTTCGGAAGGCACCTCGAAATCGCAATTGGCGCGGGCGCGGCGCATTTTACAGGAACAGGTGAATCGGTTGTATGGATTTAAACCCCATCAACAACAGGAGGGATGAGCAAGCGGACGCTGGATACGACGTTTCGACAGGCCTTTGATGGCTGGGAACCCGAGGCCCCGCCAAGGCGACAGAGCTTCGATGGACAGATGCGCTCTGCATTTTCATCTTTTGCTCCATCGCCCAGCCGAAGCTGGGTGGCCTTGCGCTCTGTTCCTATATCCCGTGCTAAACCCTCCTGGATTGCCGTTGGGTATGTCGGGGCCTTGGCCTTGGCGGTGCTGATTGGGCTTGCTCGGTCGGAATCGGTCGATCCGCTTCGCTCTGTTTCGACGGAAGAGCCGGTGTTTATGCCCGAAGGTCCACGCTGGCAAGAACCTACTTTGCAGGACGGGTTGGCCGACAATCCTTCTGAGCCCAGTTCTAGAAAGGGTGCAGCCATGGCCATTCGGACTGGGAGTCGGAACAAAGAGGCGGCCTTGGTCGGCTCGGATGTTTTAGGGCTGTTGGCTGTTGAGCAGGAAGCCAGGGTGGATTTCCCGGCCGGGGAAGGACTTGGGGTTGACAAAAGCCTTTTGTTGAGTGAAACGGGGCCGATGGCGATTTTGGAATTGGGAGCAAACGGACAAGGAATTGAGGTTGCTGAAGGGCTTTTGTTGGGCGAAGCGGGGCAGGTAATGCAGGAAGAATCGGATGCGAACATGGAACCTGCGGGGGCCGAGCTGCCTTTATTGAATGGAGGCCATCGGCCTGAAGCAGAGCGTCCTGATTTGCTGGCGGATGCAGTTTCTGATGCTGTTGCTGCACAGGATTTAGAGGTGGAAACAGGGGCGGAACCAAGCCTTAGCCATTCTAGATTAGGAAAGGAGGAGGGAAACGTTGCTGGCGTTGCTGTTGAACGCCGGTGGCGGATGGATGTGCGGACCGGTTTGAATTGGGGATTGGTTCATGGGCAACATGCGCTTCCTCAGCAGGTGTCGTTGGATGAAAACAGTGAGGCTCGCATTAGATCGAGCGAGTGGCACCTTCAGGTGGGAGTTGAACGGCGCCTAGGGGCGGGCTTTGCCCTGAATACGGGGCTTCGCATACAGCGCGAGTTGCAGCACTTTAACCGGGCGGCATTGCAGTATGCTCCTCTCAATTCGGTAGCATCGGGCCCGGTGCACAGCAACATCTTATCGCCCATGGGGCCCGTTTCGGGATTGGGCATGGAGGTGGACTATTTTGCTCCGGAAGGAGAGGCATATAGCCTAAATGCCGACTCTTGGTTGCAGGCTCCGATGCTGGGATTGGAGCTTGAATTGATCGAAGTTTCGGCGGCGGTGGGGTTGAGTTTTCGTTCTGGTGAGAAGAAGGGACATCGGCCGGCGGATTGGTCTTGGCGGGCCGAGGCCTTATTTATGCCGGGACTGGTGCTGAGCCAAGGGGCGGAGGTGTATTCGGCCTTAGGTCGGAGCGAGGCGGGAGAAATTCAGGGATTGCGGACACTGACCTTGCGCGGAGCGGTTTCGGCGGCGGTGGTGTATGGAGGTTTGAAAGGCATTTCCTTCTATGTTGGTCCTTCTGCGTTTGTGCGGCTTCAATCGGCCAATTCCTTGCCGGGCTCATCGGGGGTGCCGCTGGGATTGGGCTTTCAGGGGGGAATTTTGTTTTGAGGGGGGAAATTTAGATCCGCCGGCCAATTCGTCGAATCCATCGATTCAATGGCAGATTCGAACCGATAGCAATTAAATTCCTCCCAATTCTGCGTTACTTTGCCCTATGGTCTTTAGCAGCATTGTTTTCCTGCTGTACTTTTTGCCCCTGTTTTTGCTTTGCTACACTTGGGCGCCTCAGCGCATGAAAAATGTGGTGATTTTGCTTTTCAGCATTGTCTTTTACAGCTGGGGGGCTCCTCGATTTATTTTTGTTATTCTGGGCAGCACCTTTTTGGACTTTCATTTAGTAAAATGGATGGATCAAGCTCCGGAGTCCTGGAAGCGTAAGCTGATTTTAATTGCCTCATTGCTGCTGAATTTGGGGCTGTTGGTTTACTTTAAGTATTCCAACTTTTTTATTGAAAACCTGAATGTTGTTTTAGGAACCCTGGGCGTTCAGGGAATTCATTGGACCAAGCTCATTCTGCCCATTGGCATTTCCTTCTACACCTTTGAAACCATTACCTATGTCGTGGATGTTTATCGAAAAGTGCATAAGCCCCTGAATAACTTTTGGGACTATCAACTGTACATCATCTTATTCCCGAAGTTGATTGCGGGCCCCATTGTTCGCTACCATGATTTGGCCGGGCAAATTGAAGACCGCAGTGCCGAGGAAACCGCTGACAATCGGCTGCAGGGATTGTATCGGTTTGGCCTGGGATTGGCAAAAAAGGTGCTGATTGCCAATCAGGTGGGCGCCTTTGCCGACCAGGTTTTTGGCCTTGATTCCGGCGATTTGAGTTCCGCCACGGCCTGGTTGGGCATCCTGGCTTACACCCTTCAAATTTATTTCGACTTTTCGGGGTATTCAGATATGGCCTTGGGCTTGGCTCAAACCATGGGCTTCCGGTTGCCCGAGAACTTCAACAATCCATACACTGCGGGGAGCATCACGGAATTTTGGCGGCGCTGGCACATGACATTGGGCGCCTGGATGCGCGCGTACCTGTACATTCCATTGGGAGGAAACCGGGGGCGGGCCTGGAGAACCTATTTAAATTTATGGCTGGTGTTTTTGGCATCCGGCATTTGGCATGGCGCCTCTTGGTCGTTCGTGGTTTGGGGGGCCTACCATGGCGTATTTTTGGTGTTGGAACGGTGGTTTTTGCTGAATTGGTATGGCCGAATTGGACCGTGGATGCCTCGGCTGTTCACCTTTTTTAT
>JAQCBQ010000212.1 GCA_027621385.1 Bacteroidota bacterium
ATAATGCCATTGAGCAAAGGGCATTGAGCCGCTATCAAACCAAACGTCAATCAAATCCGTTTCGCGGTGCATGGGTTTGCCGGATTCTGAAACAAGTACAATGGCATCTACATTGGGGCGATGCAAATCAACCGTAGCGTAATCTACCTTTCCATCTACCAACGCATAGGGATTGGACTGCATAAACCCGAATTGGATGGCCTTATCAATTTCCTGACTGAGTTCGGCAATGGAGCCGATGCAGCGCGTTTCCGCCCCGTCATCGGTGCGCCAGATGGGCAGAGGAATGCCCCAAAATCGACTCCGACTCAAATTCCAATCGATTAGATTTTCGAGCCAGTTTCCAAAACGTCCTGTACCTGTTGATTCAGGTTTCCAGCGGATGGTTTTGTTTAATTCCAACAACCGGCTTTTTAGCGCTGTAGTCCGTACAAACCAGGAATCGAGCGGGTAATACAAAATGGGCTTATCTGTCCGCCAGCAATGGGGGTAGCTGTGCTCGTATTTTTCAATTTTAAATGCCCTATTCTTTTGTTTTAACAGGACGGCAATTCGAACATCAACCGATTCATAGCCCTGGGGTTTTTCGGCATCGGACACATAGGATTCCTTGACAAATTCACCGGCAAAATCGGAAACTTCGGGTAAAAAACGCCCCTGACCATCTACCAAAGTCAGGCTGCCAATGCCATTTTGTGCGGCCACTTTAAAGTCATCGCTACCAAAACTAGGCGCAATGTGCACCATGCCGGTTCCATCTTGTGTGGTTACAAAATCACCGGTAATGATTCTATATGCATCTCCACCGCTGGGCGTAGCATATTGAAACAATGGTTCGTATTTAAGACCTGCAAGTTCCTTGCCCAAGACCTGTGCAATGCGCTTCCAACCCGGTTTTTTTTGTTCCGGTTCTGGAGCCTGATTTTCCATTTCCGGGGCAAAATAGGCCGGTATGCGGTCTTCGGCCAACCACACCCGGATGGAATCTTTGGTGTAGGGATTTAGGGTTTCGATTAGGACATAGGTAATGTTGGGGCCGACGGCCAATGCCGTATTGGAGGGCAGGGTCCAAGGCGTAGTTGTCCAAGCCATTCCAAAATCAGCTTCCTGGGTTTGCAATCCGCCAATGGTTTGATTCGGCAGCAAACGAAATTGAGCTACAATGGTGGTATCCTTAACATTGCGATAGGCACCGGGCTGATTTAATTCGTGGGAGGACAAACCCGTTCCGGCGGCAGGACTGTAGGGTTGAATGGTGTACCCCTTATACAGCAATCCTTTGTTGTAGAATTGCTGTAAAATCCACCACACCGATTCCATGTACTTTGGTTCATAGGTTACGTATGGATTTTCCATATCCACCCAATAGCCCATTGAATCGGTTAACTTTTGCCACTCGCCGGTAAACCTCATCACCGCTTGCTTGCAGGCGGCATTGTAGTCTTCAATAGAAATGGTTTTACCAATGTCTTCTTTGGTCAGACCCAGTTCCTTTTCCACCTGAAGTTCCACCGGCAATCCATGCGTATCCCATCCGGCTTTGCGTTCTACGCGCAAACCCTGCATGGTTTTATATCGACACACCGAATCCTTTATCGCTCTGGCCATCACATGATGAATGCCCGGCATTCCATTGGCGGAAGGGGGACCTTCATAAAACGTAAAATGCCCGCCCTTTTTGTTTAAAGAATGGGCGAACGTGTTTTCTTCGTTCCAACGCGCTTGAATGTCATCCTGAACCTGATTCAGCTGTAACCCTTGATGCTCCTTAAATCGTTCGCTCATGTGTTCCATATAAAGGCCCGAAGGTAGCAAAATGTAGGGGGTTTGGCAAGGAAAAGGACTATTGATATGCAGGTTAGAATCGACGAAAAAGCCCTATCTTTGAGCATGGCACAGCAATCAGGAAATTATTCGGAAGACAGCATACGGTCGCTGGATTGGAAAGAACACATCCGCCTGCGCCCAGGCATGTACATTGGAAAGTTGGGCGATGGATCATCCGTGGACGATGGGATTTACATTTTGCTCAAAGAAATCATTGACAACAGCATTGACGAGTATGTTATGGGCAATGGTCGTACCATTAAAATCAAGGTACAAGACGGAGCCGTAACCGTTCGAGATTACGGTCGTGGCATTCCATTGGGAAAGGTGATAGATTGTGTTTCAAAGCCGAATACCGGAGCCAAATACGATTCGGAAGTCTTTAAAAAATCCGTGGGCTTAAATGGAATTGGTACCAAAGCTGTAAATGCGCTATCCTCGTATTTTAAAGTGCAATCGGTGCGGGATGGGCAATCTAAAATAGCCGAATTTGAGCAAGGAAATTTAACCCGTGAAGAAGACTTAGACGAAGTAAAAGAACGATCTGGCACCCTGGTGCATTTTATTCCGGACCCAAGTATTTTCTCCAATTATCAATACCGTCCTCAGTATGTTGAGAAAATGCTGTGGAACTATGCCTACCTAAATACCGGCTTAACCTTAAACCTAAATGGGCAGGATATTCGTTCCGAAAATGGACTGGTTGATTTGCTGAACAATGAAATTTCAGGTGAGATTTTATATCCCATCATCCATTTGAAGGGAGAGGACATTGAAGTGGCTATTACCCATGGAAATGCCTATGGAGAAGAATATTACAGTTTTGTAAATGGGCAATATACGCCTCAAGGAGGAACGCATCAAGCTGCCTTTCGTGAGGCCTTGGTAAAAACCATCCGTGAATTTTTTAAAAAAGATTTTGATGCGGCCGATGTGCGAAGCTCGATCATTTCGGCCATTTCCATTAAGGTCATGGAGCCGGTTTTTGAATCGCAAACCAAAACCAAGTTGGGTTCCAACACCATTGCCCCCGATGGAATTACCGTTCGCACCTTTATTGTTGATTTTTTAAAGCGTGAACTGGACAACTTCCTACATCGAAATCCGGATGTAGCTCAAGCCATATTGGAAAAAATCCTAACCTCGGAGCGGGAGCGAAAGGCCTTAGCCGGCATTAAAAAAATAGCCCGAGAACGGGCCAAAAAGGCGGCTCTGCACAACAAAAAACTTAGGGATTGCAGGGTGCACTACAATTCAAAGCATGAGGATCGCCTGAACTCTACCCTATTTATTACCGAGGGAGATTCCGCTTCCGGTTCCATTACCAAAGCCAGAGAGGTCAATACCCAAGCGGTTTTTTCTTTGAAGGGGAAGCCCTTGAATTGCTACGGTCTGAATAAAAAGATTGTCTATGAAAACGAAGAGTTCAATCTGCTGCAGGCGGCCTTGAACATTGAAGAAGATGTAGAAAATTTGAGGTACAATAACATCGTTATTGCCACGGATGCGGACGTAGATGGCATGCACATTCGCTTGCTCTTGATCACCTTTTTCCTTCAATTCTTCCCTGAGGTTGTCAAATTGGGTCACCTTTTCATTTTACAAACGCCCTTATTCCGGGTAAGGAATAAAAAAGAGACCATTTATTGCTACGACGACAAGGAGCGAAGTTCAGCCATTGAAAAATTAGGGAAGGGCTGCGAAATAACGCGATTTAAGGGATTGGGTGAAATTAGTCCTGATGAATTCAGGCAATTTATTGGAAAAGACATACGATTGGATCCCGTTATTTTGAAGAAAGAAGTGAGCATAGAGCAGCTGCTTCAATTTTATATGGGTAAAAATACACCTGACCGTCAGGATTTTATT
>JAQCBQ010000213.1 GCA_027621385.1 Bacteroidota bacterium
ATTCCAATTCAAGTCGGCCTGCACCGGTTGCCGTGGTTGAAAAACCGAAGCGTTCTGGTCCCGGAAGGCCGCCTAAAAATCCGAATCCTGTTTCAGAGGCTTCAGAATTAGTTGCTGTAGAACCCAAACGCGCCGTTAAGGGGACAGGAAAAGTAGGTCGTCCAAAGGCGAGAAAGCGGGCCAAAGGAACGGTAGTTGATACCACACTTCGATTTTTGAAACGCAAAAAGCAATTTTGTGAAGCAGAAACCATTTTCCGGGGAATTAAATCAAAACATAAAGAAAAAACACCCGAAGAATTGTATCGCTATTTAACGGTGGTTCTTTCCAACCTAAAGCGCAAGGGCGATTTGGTGTCGGTAAAAGAAGATGAGAATGGAGTAAAATTAAATCGGAATTATTGGGGGTTGCACCGCTGGGTAAGCAAAGAGGGGGCCATTAAACCTGCTTTTTTCTTTAACGTAGAAACAGCTGAGGCCACGGCAGAGTAAAACTTCTACACCTTTTTATGAGGTTAATTGCAGGTTTATGTAACTTAGAACTTGCAATTAACCTTTTTTGTTGCATTGAAATTTTTGCTGAACGGAGCTGGAATATGAATGGGCATCTAAAACGAATTTATTTATTTCTTTTTTTTTCTGTCTGCCTGGGTTCTCTTCTAGCTCAACCGCTTAGCGATTCAACCTCCCGACTACCTCTGCCATCTGAACACGGTTTTTGGGGTATTTCTGTACGGGATGTAAGCACTGGAGTAGAGTTGGGCAGCTTAAACTCCGCCCTGTCATTCACTCCCGCTTCTGTTCAAAAATTATTGACGACAGCTGCTGCTTTTTCATTTTTAGGTCCTGATTTCTGCTTTAAAACCCGATTTTTTTTATCGAAATCTGGGAACGATACCTATTTGGTTGTAGATGGCGGCTGGGACCCTACGCTGGGATCTACCCTTTTTAAAGGTCATTTTCCATCGGATTTAATGAAAGCGCTGTCTTCTTTTCTGGCGGTGCATCGGGTGGATTCGTTGGCCGGCATGTATGTCTTACCGCATCCTACATCAACCGATATAATTCCGGATGGCTGGCCTTGGGTAGATTTGGGAAATTACTACGGAGCACCAATTTCAAAATTATCCTACAATCAAAATAAGATTGATTTGACGTTTTGTAGTGAAGCGCCCGGAAGCTCAGTTACTTTAATTTCAGTGAATCCTCCTCAATCTGATGTAGAATGGAAACACGAGGTTACTGCCGATTCAAAGAATTTAGGAGATCGGGTGTTTATTTACGGGGGACCTCAGCAATTGTTGCGTGAAGCCAAGGGAGGCCTCCCCCCCTTTCGGAAAGAATTTACCGTGAAAGGCAGCGTCGCACAACCTCAAAATTCAGCCTTGGAGCAACTTCGGCTTGGACTGTGGGCCAAGGGGATAAAAGGCCTGTATGAATTGGGAGTAGCTCCTCAAGAAATGGATCTGGATTCCAATTCTGCCGCCTTTATATGGAAATCTCCACCGCTTTCTGCGCTTTGCTCCTACATCAACCATTATAGCCACAACATCATGGCCGAACATATGCTGGTGGCAATTGGGCAAGGAAACTATGCGTCGGGACTTGAGGCGGTTCGGACATGGCTGGCACAGCTGCAGAACAATCCCTCCTTATTTTACGACGATGGCAGTGGGCTGAGCCGCAGCAACGGCATTTCTCCGGCTTTACTTACACTCTATTTGAGTAGATTTAGCCAAGAGCCCTGGGCCAAGGACTGGATGGCTGGAATACCAGTATCGGGCGAATCGGGAACTCTAATTAACTTTAGTAGTCCAGGTCTTAAATCTAAATTTCAAGGCAAAAGCGGGACCCTTTCTCAAGTGAAAGCCTATGCCGGATTTCTTAAGGCCAAATCAGGAAGGACTCTGTCCGTAGCTGTATTTGTGAATCGCCTTCCTACCTCTGCTCCTTCTCCCAAGCCCATTCTTTTAAAAACCTTAGAAGAGATTCAGCGGCAATATTGAGCATTAGGTCTATCTTTGTGCTATGGCAAGGATAATGGCTCTAGACATCGGAGAAAAACGCACCGGAATTGCTGTCACAGATCCCTTGGGCATGATAGCTCAAGGCTTAAGCACCGTTCCTACCGCCGACTTGCTGCCATGGCTGCAGACCTACCTTCAAAAAGAATCCGTACAGATTTTACTTTGGGGCCTGCCCAAAGACCTTTCAGGTGCTGATACCGACGGAACCATTTATGCTGTACAAACGGCAGCTGCCATTTCTCGCCGCTTCCCTGAGCTTAAATTAGAGCCAGTTGATGAGCGCTTTAGCAGTTCCTTGGCCTTTCAAGGCCTACTTGATGCTGGAGCCAAACGTAAAAAGCGGCAGGAAAAAGGCCTGGTAGATAAAATGGCCGCCGTTCAACTTTTGCAAACGTATTTAACCCGCTTTAACCCATGATACGCCCAATTTTACCCTATGGAGATGTGATATTGCGCAAAGCCACCGCCGAATTGTTTCCTGATTTTCCCAATTTGCCCGGTTTGATATCGGATATGTATGAAACCATGTATGCTGCCAGCGGAGTTGGATTGGCGGCCCCTCAAATCGGAGAATCCATCCGGCTCTTTATTGTGGATGGTACTGGTTTTGAAGAAGATGAACCCGGCATGCGCAACTTCAAACAGGTGTTTATTAATCCTGTTATTTTAGAGGAAGAAGGCGAAGAATGGGCATTTAATGAAGGTTGCCTGAGCATTCCGGGAGTGCGGGAAGACGTAGTTCGGAAATCTCGGGTTTTGCTCGAATTTCAAGATGAAAAATTTGAATTCCACGAGGCCTGGTTCGACGGTATGTCAGCCCGCATCATACAGCATGAATACGACCATTTGGAGGGTATTTTATTTACCGATAAAATCAATCCCATGCGCAAAAAACTCATTCGTTCAGAGCTGGAGCACATCAGTCGGGGAAATCACCGTGCCGACTATAAGATGAAAAAGCCATTTCAGCGTAGGTAGGGAGTTTTTTGAACCTTTTCTGTGGATTGGATTCGAGGATGGAGTTGGGGGCTATATCCCTGGCTTAGTCCATACTGGTCTTTAACTCTGCACTTGTTTTTATTTTATTCCTGACTTCTCCACCTTTTTTCGATTAATTTAAACCTTGATTTTTATCGTGGGTTTGTATTTCTTGTCCTGCGGTATGTGTTGGACTAAAGTGGACAAGTTGGGTACGTGTTGGAATTACGCGGCTCCCCTGCGAACATTGCGGCTCCCATGGCGGCCTTTGTTTTGAAAAATGGCTTTGGGTCTTGGTGCTTTTTTTTACCGCAAAGGGCTCAAAGTCGGCGCAAAGGGCACAGAGTTTATGGGATGTGGCGAGGGTGTGCAGGAGTTTGGAGGCTCCTTTGCGAACATTGTGGTTCCTATGGCGGCCTTTGTGTTGAAAAATGGCTTTGGGTCTTGGTGCTTTTTTTTTACCGCAAAGGGCTCAAAGTCGGCGCACAGTTCATAGAGGGCGACCTCCAGGTATTAGCCCCCCTGGAAACATCGGAGCTCCAAACATCAGAACCCCGTAGGGGTGAAATTATTATAGAGGGTATTATAGCTGACGACATCAGAACCCCGTAGGGGTGATATTATTTTAGGTGACATTATTGTGGCAAACATTCTGGGAATTGG
>JAQCBQ010000214.1 GCA_027621385.1 Bacteroidota bacterium
CCATTTTCTATTTTTTTTCCTATTCCTCGGGACTCAAAATTGGGCTCAGATTCCACATTGGCTGGGCGGTGTAGACGATAATTCAGCTAAAATCAAAGCCTTTCCCAGTTCAGAACAGGCAAAGCAAGAAGCTGTCTGGGAAATCTTAGATCCTGCATCGGGCAAAATCAGGCGGATTCTCCTACGCCTTCGTAAAATTGGTTCCCATTCCATTTGGAGTGCCCATGCAACTGAATTGGATGAAAACAGATTGTATTTGTACCGACTTCTGGTGAAAGGACAAGACACAACCTATACAGGGAATTTTAGAACATTCAGCCAGCGGCCCATTTCTTTCCGGTTTGCTTTAAGCAGTTGTTCGTTTCGGCCTGGGAGTCCGGCCTATATTCCCATCATGGAATTCAAACCAAGTCTATTTTTACATTTAGGAGATTTGCACTATGAAAACATTGAAACAAACCGGATTGAAGACCATATAAAACCGTATTTAGACCGTTTTTTGCTAGGGAAAAAAGAACAAGCTCTATGCCTGCAGGTTCCAATGGCATACATATGGGATGACCATGATTATTGTGGAAACAATTCTTCAGGCCCTTCCGCATGTGGTGATGCAGCTCGGGCAGCGTATCTTTCTGCATTTCCTGCCTACGAGCCCTACCGCATGGGCGCTGGATTGGCTCATTCCTTCCAGCAGGGAAGCGTCCGATTTATTGTTTTGGATTTAAGAAGTGAACGCAGAGATACCAACATCATGAGCGCAGAACAAATGCAGTGGTTTAAAGCCGAGTTGCTTAAATCACATCAAAGCCATTTGCTTTCTGTGGTTTTAAGTTCTGTTTCCTGGTATGGCAATGAGCAGGACAATTGGGGTGGATTTCCAAAGCAGCGCCAAGAAATTCTTGATTTTGTGAATGAACAGGGAATAGAAAAATTAGTTTGGATGTGTGGCGATGCGCATATGAATGCCCTGGACGATGGTAGGAATGAGACATATCCCTTGAAAAAAGCCCCTCAGATTCCTTTCCCCGTCATTCAAGCAGGTTCACTGCTGAGTTTTGGTTCACATAAAGGGGGTACCTATTCTCATGGAGCCTTTGTCAATCCACTGGGAGCCGGTCAATGGGTTGAATGCCAAGCCATTGATAATGGAGAAGGGGCACTTGCTCTAGCTGTAGAGGGAAAACAGATGATGGCAGGCTTTCTTGAACCAAAAACCATATTTCAAGAAACCTTTTTTTGGAGCATTCCACAAACCAAACCCGTTTCGACCAAATTTGATGTAGATTCGAGCAAGGGGGTATTTCAGGTAAAAATCAGCAATCCCGATCCGCAATCGGGCACCATATATCGGCTTCGGACTGGAAATGGAAGTATATTGGATGCTGCAGCCACAGGCAGCTCAGATCACCTTTTACTATCCACTGCAAATTCCAGTGGTATTGGCCCTTTATTTTTAGAAGAAGAAAACGGAGATTACAAACGGGTTTACAGCCTAAATCCATCGCCTTGAGCGAACTCCATATTCTGATTTCATGAATAAAGGGTGCATGTTTCCAATGTCAGGAAACGATAATTTAGGTCTTTGGATTCGAGGAAAAATTTCATCGATATTCAACATATGTGCAGATGAACCTACCATTTGACAATGAGGCACTAGGGGCGAAAAACCATAGTAAATAATGAATAAACAGGCCTGTAGGTTACGAGTGAATTGCGGCAGGGATTGAACGGAGTTGCCCGCAAGGGGGCCGGCGGCAGGCGCTGTTGAGCGAGGAGGCGACTTTAGGAGCCACCGCAGCTCTACAGCGCCCCGTCCGGGCACCGCGGACAACCCGAGAAAGCCCGTCAGCCGCCCCCAAAAAACAAAAAATAACTTTAGACCTTAAGTTAAAAGCGGTGAATGATCTTCAGATCATGGTCTTGAAGTTCGGCTTGCGCCTTCTCCAGGTCTTCAGCAAATCCGAGCAAATAGCCGCCGCCGCCACTGCCGCACAATTTCAGGTAGTAGGACTGCGTGTCAAGCCCGCGCTTCCAAACTTTTCGAAACCTGCGCGGAATCATGGGATTTAAGTAGCTGAGAGCCAAGGCCGAAAGCTCTTTTAAATTTTCAAACATTTCCTGCGCTTCGCCCTTTAAAAAAGCCTTAATGCAATTGTCGCTGAAGGGGATAATTTCTTGCTTTACTACCGACAGAAACCCTTCCTCTTTGCATTTCTCAAGAAACAGATTTACAAGTGGTTGCGTATTTCCGGGTTGACCAGTGTTGAGCAAGAAAATACCTGATTTTCCGCTGAGTTTGCTTTCTGGTAAGCCTACCCGATTGATGTTTTCTTTGGATTCGATGAGCATGGGCTGGGCCAGATAGCAAATCAGGGGATCCATACCGCTGCTTTTGCCATGGAAAAAACTTTCCATGCGGGCTAGACTTTCCTTAAGGCGAACCGTTTCCTTTCCGGAAATGGGTTCCGTATTTGAAATTTTTTCTAGGGCGTAACGGTCATAGATGGCTGCGACCAAAGCCCCTGAGCTGCCCACTCCAAAACCTTGAGGAATGGAAGAATCGAATACCAAACCTTGCTCGATTTCGCGCTCAAAAAGGTCAATATCGAAGACAAAAGGAAGTTTTTGCGCTTCAATCAATTGGGCCAGATGCGCGGCATAGTTTTTTAAACTCAGGTTTGATTTTTGGGCATCTGTTGGATTTAGGTGGGTTGGCTCGAACGTTAATCGGCCTCCGAACTCCCCATAAGGAATGCTCAAAGCCATGGCATTGTGAATCACGCCATACTCACCAAAAAGCAGGATTTTAGAATTAAAATCTTTCGGTGTTGTACTCATAGTTGGGTGATACTTTTTGTTGGTCCGGCTCCCATGGCATCGTACAGCCATTTTCCTGCACAGTACCTTTGAACCAATTCCAAGACAAAAGGCTGAATTCTAGCCTCATAAGCTGCTGGGTAAAGGACATGGACATTAGGACCTGCATCGAGCGTGAAACAAACAGGTAGGCCTGATTGTTTACGGAACTCTCGAATTTCTTCAATGATTGCAACCGTATTTGGGCGCATCAACACATAGGAGGAGGAGGATGTCATCATCATGGCATGCAAGGAAAGCGCCTCATTTTCAGCAACTTCTATAAATCCCTCCACATCTCCGTCCGTTAAAATCTGAATTAATTGATCTGTATGTGCTTCCGCTTGTTTAAACCGTTGTTGAGCGAACCAATGCTCATTCATCAGGCTATGTCCGGCTGTGCTGCTGACTTTTTTTTCTGACTGGTCAACCAGCAAAATTGCATCTTTCATGCCTTGAAATACCGAGTGAACAGGATTTGGCAAAGGGGCTGCCGTTTCAAGATTGCTATTTAATCCGGGCGCATTTCCCCAGCTTACAAAGCCTCCAAACAAAGAACGAGAGGCGCTTCCACTGCCCAATCGTGCCCAGCGGGAAGCGGTTGGGAAAAAAGAATCATCGATTTCTTGGCCTCGAAAGGCGCATTCAATTTCAAGCAGGCATAGTGCGAGAGCGGCCATGCCTGAAGCAGAGGAGGCGATGCCGGCTGAATGCGGGAACGTATTTGAGGAATAGATGCGCAGGTGCTTGGTTTTCCAGACTGAAAATTCATCGCCGAGCAATTGAAGCAGGGCC
>JAQCBQ010000215.1 GCA_027621385.1 Bacteroidota bacterium
TGCTTTGCACCAGCATTGATAAAATGGCATCGGAATTGGCATCGGCCTTATTTACGACAGGTGGGGCATCGATGTCGTTGGGAAGTGCGTTCAGAGCTTGGCCGACTTTATCTCGGACATCGTTGGCGGCATCGTCCAAATCGGATGAAAGGTCAAATTCGACTCGAATTTGACTTTTTCCTTGGTTTGAACTGCTGGATATGCTTCGAACGCCTGCAATCCCATTGATTGTTTTTTCTAGGGGTTCGGTAATTTGACTTTCAATGATATCGGGGTTGGCACCGGAGTAGGATGTAGTAATGGTAATGACGGGAGGGTCAACCGAAGGGAATTCACGCAGGCCAAGCATGTTGAACCCCAGAATCCCAAAAATGATGAGAAACAAATTTAAGACCAATACCAAAACAGGTCTTTTCAGGCTAAGTTCGGGCAGGCTCATGGCAATGTAGAGCCTTGATTTTTAAGATGTACAGAAATGGGGTCGCCGGGTTTAATCTGCAACAAGCCTGAGGTCAATACCGTATCGCCCGGGTTTAAACCTTTGATGATTTCCACCTTATTTTCAGTTCGGGCCCCGAGCTCAACCGGAACAAATACTGCCTTTGCTGATTTTACAATAGCCACATTAAATCCTCTGATTTGTGGAATAACGGCTTGAGAAGGAATCCAAACGGAGGATTTTGATGTTGGCTTCAGGAGCACTTGGACCACATCGCCGGCATGAGCATCGCCATTGGGATTTAGAATTCTCGCTTTAACCATACTGTTGCGGTAATCTGCATCGAGGTTTGGAGAAATTCTGGGCGATGAGAGGGCTATTAACTGGTTGTTGGGAAGGCGAATCCACATGGAATCGTTGGCTTCCACATGGGGTAAATATGCCGAAGGCACCTGAAAGAGCAGGTCTAACTCTTGCGTATTTAGCAATTGAAACAAGGGCTCGCCTGCTTTAACAAACTGTCCAGGGCTCAATTGGAAAAGTCCAATTTTTCCGGAGAATGGTGCTTTAATTTGGCAGCGGTTCACCTGTATGCTGGCCAAATTTAATTCGGCTGCGCGTTGTTGAGCGGAATAAAAGGCCTCTTCGTATTCCAACTTAGAAACAGAGCCGTTTTCTGCCAAGGGCTTAAGGCGTTCGGCTTTGGTTTTTGCTAGAGCGTAGTTGGCTTCGGCCTTTTCCATACCGGCTCGCCATTCTTGGTCGTCCAACACCACCATAACCTGGCCTTTCGAGACGGTTCCGCCCTCTTGAACCAAAATCGATTGGATTTTTCCTGAAACTTCAGGTATAACCTCGATGGTTTGGCTGGGCAAAAATTCTCCGCTGAATTCAACGGTAGGACTTAAGGATTCAGAACTGGCGATAAAACCATCAACCTTGGGTTTGGGTTTTGCTGCTGAATTGTTGGTGGAACTGGATGTGGAGGATAGCCATTTAAAAGCGGCCAGACCAAGAATAATGGCGAGCAGAACCAACAAAATTCGAAGAGTAACTTTCACTTTGGCTGTACTAAAATCCGCTAATGGACTGCAAAGGTAAGGCAATGCCAATGAATCGAGGGAAGGGATTAACGTTAATTTAAAAATTAATTCGATTTAGAGTTTGGTTGGCCGCGGTAGGGATTGACGCAATTAGCCCGCAGAGGATGAAGCGGCAGGCAAAACAGAGCTAAAAGAGCGACTTTAGGAGCTACTTTTGGCTTTGATTTTGCCCCGCTGAAGCCCGAGGACTAATGCGGAAAGCCCGCAACCGCCCTAAAAGAAGATAAAGCTATCAACCTATTGCTCAGAAAAATCAAGGTCTTTACCGAACGATTCTTTCAGGTAGAGCGTGCTTATTGCGGCCAATCCGATGCAAAGAATGCCGACCAAAATGGCGCTGCCGATGCTGCCAAGCCAAGGAGATTCGGCCAGAAATTTAAACAGCAATGTAATGGGAACAACGGCTCCGCGCACAAAATTGGGAACTGTGTTTGCCACAGTAGCTCGGATGTTAGTACCGAATTGTTCGGCCGAAATGGTGACAAATAGGGCCCAATATCCGGTGCTGATGCCCAGCAGGCCGCAAATGCCGTAGATAAGGGACGTATTGTTGTTGTGGAAACCGCTGAGGTAAAATCCTGAAACCAGGGCGGCGAAAATTAGGTAAGCAAGCACAACCTTCAGCCGAGATTTAAACCATTGCGACAGAAGTCCGGCGAGCAAGTCGCCCGCTGATAGGCCCAGATAAACAAACATAATGGCCTTGCCGACCTGTATTGAATCGGGGAAGTTCAGTGCGGTTGAGAAATGGGAGTCGATGAGCGCGATGAGCACGCCCACCACATACCAGACCGGCAAACCCATGCCTATGCAAGCCAGATACCGAAGTAAACGAGCTTTAGATTGAAACAACAGAAAGAAATTGCCTCTGTTTTTTTCGTGTTTTCCGGCCTTGAACAAATCGCTTTCCATGGTGCCCACCCGCAGTGCCAGGAGGGCAAGCCCCATGATTCCACCCACCCAATAGGCTGATTTCCAGCTGCTGAAGCTTTCTGCTACCAAATACGCAAAAACGGCTCCCAAAGCGCCGAAGGTAACCATGATCATGGTTCCATACCCGCGCTTATCTTTATGCATAACTTCACTAATCAGCGTAATTCCAGCGCCAAGTTCTCCGGCCAGGCCCAAACCGGCAATGAATCTAACGGTGGCATAGGAAGGGATATTCCACACATAGGCATTTGCAATGTTGGCCAGGCTGTACAACAGAATGCTGCCAAACAGCGTTTTAAGCCTTCCCAACTTATCGCCTAGAATCCCCCAAATGAGTCCACCGAGCAGCATGCCAGTCATTTGCCAATTGAAAAGCTCAATTTTATAATTCTTTCGTAGAATTTCGTCGGATATTCCCAGGTCCTTCAGGCTGGCTTCTTTTACCACCTGAAAGAGAATCAGGTCGTATATATCAACAAAATATCCCAGAGCAGCTACCATAATAAGCAGCCAGGTTTTTGTTGTGGAAGTGGGCATTGGCGTTTATTTTTTGGATGCAAACAGGGTCAAAAGGTAAAAAATCAATCGCATAGTTAGTTAAAATTTAAAGAATGAGCCGAGAAATTCAGCTTAAATCACTCATAATTATTGGATTATGAAAAAGGGGATGCTTGTACTTTTCTGATTTTGAGAAACTGGGTAAAAAAATCACATTGGAAGCCAACTTGGGGTTGTATCTTTGAGCATGAAGATGAACGAACTGACAGGACTAAAATGGGCAGTGGGCATAGGCATCATTGTTGTTTTACCGTATATAATGGGTCACCGAAGGACCTCAAATCCTGAGCGGCCTAAAGGCATTCCGATGAATCCGGGTTGGATAGATCAATGGAGGGAGATGCGTGGATTTACCGGGGGGGCTGAGGATGCAGAAAAGATGCGGTATGCCAGAAACAATGCCTTGGCAGCACGCAGTTTGAAATCGGGCGGTATTTTGCAAAACCTGCAGGAATTGGGGCCTGGCAATGTTGGAGGGCGGACTCGTGCCTTTTGCATCGATACCAGGGATTCTGCCCGGTATTTGGCAGCGGGTATTAGTGGGGGGATTTGGGAGAGCAGCAATTCGGGTTTCAGTTGGAGCCCCGTTCAGGATGATGCCGCTAATTT
>JAQCBQ010000216.1 GCA_027621385.1 Bacteroidota bacterium
TCGCATATATTGAAGCGCCCTGTTGCTTGGCGGGGAACACTCAATGCCATTCTCCGGATCCAGGTCAAAGGCCAGGGGCATGGTTCGTACTCGGCTAAGGCCGTAGGACGAAAAGGCCTTGAGCCCATGTAAAAAACACCGCTTTGATTCGTTGCCCTGATCATGGATGCGATTGCCCTTGAATGTTCATATTTAACCCCAAATTAAAAAGGGCTTCGGCTGCCCTGCGTTTGTATAAATATCTAAAGATGGCTTACAACCATCGGATGATCTAAAAGTATCAAATTTTTCTTTTCAACCGCAACTTTTCCGGCTCAAGTCCTTGGTGTTTAGCCGTTTCCACTGCAATTAAATTTCAGCCGCTGGGATTAAGTGCCTGAAAATGCATGCGTTTGGGCTTAAGGCCTTGGGGATTTTTTTCAGGCTTTCGGTATTGGGCCGCCCGCGGCAGGGATTGAACCGGGTTGCCCGCAAGGGGGGCGGCCTGGCTGCCGCGCGGCGAGGAGGCGACCTTGGGAGCCACCACAGCCCGCTGGCAGCCTAGCCGCCCACCGCGGACAACCGGTGAAAGCCCGCCCGCCGCCCCAACACCTATCCCCCCGCAATTTCATGCCGCTCTGTGCCGATTGGAACTGCGTGGAATGGGTTTGCGGCGTATCTTTGCGCCTATATGGGTAAAAATAAGTTAAAGCGGTTTGCGGAAAATGCCGAATTTGAGCATGTTTTTCAACCCGCATTTGAAGAGGTTAGCCAAGATGCGTTCCCGCTGAAAGGGCATTGGGCCGATTTTTTTGGGAATGTGAACCCCATTACGCTGGAATTGGCCTGCGGGCGCGGTGAATACTCCGTGGGCCTGGCCGAACTGTACCCCCAACGCAATTTTGTGGGCATGGACGTGAAAGGGGCTCGCCTGTGGCGCGGTGCCCGAACCGCCCATGAACGCAACTGGAAACATGTGGCGTTTGTGCGCCAACACATCGGCCAACTGCACCGCATTTTTTCCCTTGCCGATGCCATAGACGAGGTGTGGATTGTGTTCCCCGATCCGCAGCTGCGCGACAGCAAGTCGGCCAAACGCCTGACCTCGCCCCGGTTTTTATCGGCCTACCGCAAGTGCCTGGCCCCTACGGTGCGCATGCACCTAAAAACCGACTCGAAGGAGCTGTTTGAGTTTACGCTGGAAACGATTGAACAGCAAAAGCTGAAGGTGTTCCACTCGATTCCAGATGTGCATGCCGCCTGGCCAAACCACCCGGAACTGGGCATTCGCACGTTTTACGAGTCGATGTGGCTGGAACAAGGCCGAACCATTTATTACCTTTGCTTTGAACTCGGAACGGAACCTTGTGGATGATTTTTTTGATTTGGTGCATCAGGTGGTACGGCAAATTCCCCCCGGTAGGGTGAGCAGCTACGGCGCGATTGCCCGGTATTTGGGCAGTGGAAAATCGGCCCGCACTGTGGGCTGGGCGATGAACGCGGCCCACCAGGTGATTCCAGCCGTTCCGGCTCACCGCGTGGTGAACCGCCTGGGCATGCTGTCGGGCCAACATCATTTTGAAGGTCCCGGCCACATGCAGGCGCTGCTGGAAGCCGAAGGCATTCAGGTTATTGACCACCGGGTACAGAAATTTGATGAACTCTTTTGGGACCCATCTGTTGAACTTAGATTATGAGCGCATTGAAACAAGACATTGAAAAAGCCCTGATGGGTGTTTTAGACCCCGCTACAGGCAAAAACCTGATGGAAGCCGGTCGGGTGAAACGCATTGATGCCACGGATTCCCACTGGGCCATCGATGTGGAAATTACGAATCCGGCGCTGCACGTTAAGAAGAAGATTGAAGGAGACATTGCCAAGGCCTTGAGCGGAATTAAGCCGGAAGAGGCTGTTCTGCAGGTGCACTTTATGGTGAATGCTCAAGCCCGGGCTGAAGAACGCAAGGTGTTGCCGGGGGTGAAACGGATTATTGCTGTGGCGTCGGGAAAAGGCGGAGTTGGGAAGTCGACCCTTGCTGTTAACCTGGCGGCCGCGCTCAGTCGCCTTGGCAGCCGGGTGGGCATTTTAGATGCCGATATTTATG
The DNA here is from genome assembly GCA_027621385.1 of Bacteroidota bacterium. Classification (GTDB taxonomy): domain Bacteria; phylum Bacteroidota; class Bacteroidia; order CAIKAF01; family CAIKAF01; genus CAIKAF01. Next base: position 2,085 of record JAQCBQ010000216.1, read on the forward strand.
GTCCGTCGGTTCCCCTGATGCTGGACACGAAGTATGTTCGCCCCGGTTTGGTGCAGGACGAACAAGGTCGCTCGCTGATTGAACCCATTGAAAATTATGGGATAAAGATGCTGAGCATTGGCTTTTTTGCCGGAGATGACCAGGCCGTTGCCTGGCGTGGCCCCATGGCCAGCAAAGCCCTGACTCAGATGATTACGGAGGCCGCCTGGGGCGAGCTGGATTTCTTGATTTTGGATTTGCCGCCCGGCACCGGAGACATTCACTTAAGCCTGGTGCAAACGGTACCGCTGTCGGGAGCCATTGTGGTAAGTACGCCCCAAGAAGTGGCCCTGGCGGATGCGCGCAAAGGGGTGGCGATGTTCCAAATGCCGAACATTCAAGTTCCGGTGTTGGGCCTGGTGGAAAACATGGCCTGGTTTAGTCCGCTGGAATTGCCGGAGAACAAGTACTTTATTTTTGGAGAAGGAGGGGCTGCCCGGTTGGCTCAGGAACTCAAGGTTCCCTTGCTGGCTCAAATTCCGCTGGTTCAGGGCATACGCGAATCGGGAGACCGAGGATTGCCCGCCGCCCTGGACGATTCCAATCCGGCATCGTTCTACTTTAGAGATTTGGCGGTATCGGTCATGGAAATGTCGCACCGTTTGCCCAACCGATAATGAAGATCAGCCTGGTGGTTATTGCCAAGAATGAAGCCGAGAAGATTTCGGCCTGCATTGGTTCGGCCGCCGATCTGGTGGATGAGGTTTTGGTGGTGGATTCGGGATCGACCGATGGGACTCAGGCGCTGGCTGAATCGATGGGGGCTCGGGTGGTGTTCCGGGCCTTTAATGGGCATATTGAACAGAAAAATGCCGCCGCCGATGAGGCAAGGAATGAGTGGGTTTTATCGCTGGATGCCGACGAGCAATTGGACGAAAGGGCTCGGCAGGAAATGCAGCGCCTGAAGGCGGAGGGGCCAAGCGCCTCGGCCTATGGTTGGAATCGGCTGAACCATTATGGGCAACAAGCCATTCGGCATGGAGCTTGGTATCCCGATCGGAAGCTGCGTTTGTGGAAAAAAACCGCGGGGAGCTGGCAAGGGCAGAATCCCCACGACAAATGGGTTCCTATGGCTTCGGAAAAAGTGGTTTGGCTGAAGGGGCATATTTTGCACTATTCGTTCAATGGGCCTCAGGAGCACCGGAAGCAGGCTGAGCGCTTTGCGGAAATTGCGGCGGTGGCGATGCATGGTCAGGGGCGAAGGTCGGCCTGGTTTCGGCCTTACTTGCATGGGGGCTTGCGCTGGGTTCGGGATTACCTGTGGCTGGGTGGTTTTTTGGACGGGAAGGCGGGTTGGCAGATTGCGGGGATTAATGCTTGGGAGGCGTTTGAGAAGTACCGGCGATTGGGGAAAATTTAAGTCTGTTTTTTACCACAGAGGGGATGTCGTTTGGCGAACGTGTTCGAGGCTCCTTTGCGAACCTTTGCGGCTCCCT
>JAQCBQ010000021.1 GCA_027621385.1 Bacteroidota bacterium
CATTAAGGGGCTCAGCGTAAGGGCCGAGTCAATGCCCCCCTGACTCCTCAGCATACTTAGCTCTTGGAATGGACCGACCGATTTTTGGACCTTTTTCCATGGTGCTGCAGGCTGAAGCAAACCCAACACCAAAAAAACAGCAAGTAAAAGCCGCTGCCATGATTGTTGAGCGTGCGGTAAAAGCCCGTAGAAAGAAATGCTAACGACCAATACCGTTCCGAAAAATAAGGGTAGATATTGAAGAAATATTGGTTTCATCAACCAACAGGTTGTCCCGGCCAAGACAACAACAAATACGCTGAATGCCACAGCCATGAGCCTTTTGTTCAGCAAGGGAATCATAAGCAGTATGCAGATTGCCAAAAATGTCCACCCGTCTCGACGCAAGATGAAGGCTAAAAAATATTCCCATCGATCTGGTCCGGCCATCGGATTTCCAGAACCAAATGTTGACTTCCAAGCCGTGGTAATTTGGTGGAATTCCACATTCCCAAACCAAGCCTGTTGAGGAAACAACAGCAAGGACAACCACAATGGCAGAGCGCCCAACAGGCCGCCCAAGCCCAGTGGAAGCACCCGTTTCATATTGGGACTGTGGGCAAAAATAAGCACCGAAATGGGTATAAAAACGGCATAATAGGTCTTGGTGGCTATGGCCAAGCCCAACCACAGCCCCGACTGAAAGGCAAGGCCCGGACTTCGGTCGCCGCGCAGGTACGATTCAGTACGAAACGCAGCAAGGAAGAAAAACAAGACCGGTAAGCCGTAGTTCGATGCCTCAGAAAACGAGCGGAGCTGAGGAAAGGCCAACATAAACCCCAGCGCCAGCAACAGGCTCAAATACAGAGGCATTCCCCGCTTGCGGGCAGCGGCCACCAATACCAAGGTGCTTGCAGTCCAAATCAGCAGCGCCGCCACCTTTCCTATGGCCAGCAATGAAACCGTATTGCCCAGAAGAACGATGAAGGGTGCCAGAACCATTGGATAGATTGGCCCTTGAAGAAAAGCAAAATCAAGGTACATCACCTCGCCCTGTGCCAGACGCCAGGCCGTCATCAGGTACATGCTTTCGTTGTGGTCGTAAAACCCAAAAATATGCCTACCGGCAAACCAAAGGCCGGGCAACATCAACAACCACCATGCTCCAGAAAAGCGCTTGCCCTTAAGCAACACGGGTTAGCGTATCTTACTTTGCATTTGAGCCGCCAAATCGGGATGCGCTTGCAACCAGCTGTTCAACATGGCTTGGTGTCGATGCCTTGACAAAAGTTCTTTCAAGGTGCTGCGCACCGGACCCGCCAAACGCCCATTGCTGTGTTCCATAGCCACAAGAGCATAATCCAACAACGCCGGACTCAGGTAGTCCAACCGAGCCAAGGCCGCCCAAGCCTGAGTTTGAGTAATGAACTCATACCTGGGTGATGCATATTCTTCCAATGATTTTAAGGCGGCATCCGCTTGGGGAAGCTGATGCTTCACGGTCAATTCCAAGCGGCAAATTTCCAAACTCTTTCCTCGATTTCCAGATAAGGCCGGCGTGGCCGCCAACCACTCTGCCGCCCGTTCAGGCTGCCAACGGCAGGCCAGATTTAGGGCATTTTCCAACAACTGATAACTGGCATTCGCTTGATTAAATAGGGCTTGAATTTCAGGAAGCAAACCTAAAATCGACGGACTAGGAAGTAGTGGCAACAGCAACTGCGTACTTCCCTTTTGCAGTTCCATGTCGCTGCTTTTAATGGCCGACCGGAAGGCCGAAAGCACTTCGGGATCTGTTTCAATGGAGGGAAGCAACTGCCGCAAGGCTTCCAATTTTAAGGCATGAAATTCGTGGGGAGAATTTAACACCTGCAGCAATACCGTCCTTTTGTCCTGTAAAGAAACCTTTCGTAAATTTTCAAGGGCGGCATACCGATCCAATAGGCCTTTGGCATGCAGAGCCATATTGCGCAGGGCTTCAGGACTAGCTTCAAAGGTCTGCTTGCTCAATATTTGTCGGTTTTCATCGGCCACCATAAAATCTACTTCGGCTCCATCGGGCAAGGGCACGGTCAAGGTCACATTTTTGCTTCGAATCCATTGGCGAGAGCGAACAACTTGGCCGTTTTTTAAATATACCGCTAGGTTCATCGGCATTTGAAATACCGAAGACAGCTCGCCCTCTTCTTGCTCTTGGCGAACAATAAAGCGGGCCTCGGGTTTTCCGTCCGCATTGGTTACTGTTTCGGTTATCACATGAAAATGGGGCTCTCCGCCTTTGTACACCCATTGGTTCCAAAACCAATCCAATTCCAAGCCCAATTCGTCGTGAAAACTGTTCAGCAAATCCTGAGAGTCCACATTTTTAAAGCCAAAGCTGCGCAGGTAGCGTCGAATGGCCTTGTTGTAATTGGCTCGACCGCAAACCTCCCTCAACATGTACAAAACGTGGGCGCCCTTTGGATAGTGGCGTACGGTGCCTGCTTGAGAATGAGCAACGGGCAGCAAATCTTCGCGGCTGGCTTGTAGCGCACTTTGTGCGGCGTTGTGCCGATTCCAATCAAAATGATCGGCTCCAAAGGCCTCCTTTTCATACAGCCAATTGTAGAAGGTCGCGAACGATTCTTGCAGCCAATGGTGCTTGGCAGAACGGGCGGTAATCAAATCGCCAAACCACTGATGGGCCAGTTCATGGGCATTAACAGCCACGTAATTCCGATCGCGGTAGCCCCGCTCATCGACGCAGAAAAAGTCACCAAAAACGGTGGCCGAGGTGTTTTCCATGGCTCCATACATAAAATCCTGAACGGGAATCTGGCTGTAGGTTTTCCAAGGATAAGGGATGCCAATTTCCTGTTCAAAGAAGTCGAACATTTCCACAGAATAGCGGTAGGTGGGCTCGGCGCGGTCGGCATGATCGGGATAATACAGCAGCTTCATTGGAATACCGGAAGCCGATTTCTTTTCCAACACCTTGTACTCACCAATGCCCAGCATGATTAAATAATTGGCATGGGGAGCAGGCATTTTGTACTGCCATTCGATCTGACCGTCCTTTGTTTTTTTGCGCGAAACCAGGCCTCCGTTGGACAACACATAATAGGGCTCCGGGAAGGTAACCCTCAGTTCTGAAACCACTTTATCGTTTTGGCTATCGAACATGGGAATCCAATGGCGGTTGTCGGTTCCTTGACCTTGAGACCAAATTTGTTTTCGGTTGGTGTTGCTGGGGTCGTCCCAGCCGATGAAATACAGGCCTTTTTTGGGCGTAGCGGTGTAGGTGATTTCGAGGCTATTCAGTTGGGCGGTATCGGGGCTGGGATTAAACCGCAGCACGATGCCCTGTTTTGCCACTTCATAGGAATGCGGCTTCCCATTCAAATTCAGGGAAGAAATTTGAATTCCGGGGGCATCCAAGAAAATGGAATCTACGCCCAGGCGTTTGGCTTTGAAAGTATGGGTTACTTTTCCCATCACTTTTTTGTCTTCAGGCTTGAACGACAGTTCAGCCAGCAAGTAGATGAAATCTACCCCATGTTCTCGGGGCGGAGCACCGGGGTCGGTAGCGGTAAAATGAAGGGGATGTTGGGCTTGAGTGGCCAGGGCGGCACACAGGCAAAGTGCAGTAAATACCATTCTCATGGCTCAAATGTAGCCAAATTTGAAATTAGTTTGGGGTGAAAACAGTTCAGGCTTGACTGCCTGTTTTTTTTACCACAGAGTTCGCAAAGGGAGGCGCAAAGGGCACAGAGGGAATGTCGTGAAGCGACTGCGTCAAGGAATTGCGAGCCTCCTTTGTGAACTTCGCGCCTCCCTCCGCGCACGTTGCGGTAAAAAATTGACAGCTATGCCTTGAAGGGGTTTTAACACAAAGCACCCAAAGTCGATACAAAGAACCCAAGGGGGGATGCGTGATTAGAGTGGCTTATTGCGGCCTTGTTGGCATAGAAAAATCAAGCCATTGCCCGTCTTTTCTCACCACAGCTCTACCTCACTCTCCCAGTTCTTAATTGCCACCCGACTGCACAGATGCGCCGAATAATCTACAAATGTAGCCCTGGAATCCCCCGTCGGATTCACCGCCCGGCAATGCCATTGTTCCTCAGCCAATGCCGCCCCAGCTTCGTTCAACACGATGCTGTGCAAGGGAATCCGCATGCCCCGGCCATCGGCCTTCATCACCGCCTCTTTTTTACTCCATGAATCAAAAAAAGCCCGCTTTTCGTCCTCCGCATGCTGAATGTGCATCAATTCCATGGCCGAAAACTGCCGGGTGAATAAGCCCGGATCAATTTCTCTATGCTTTTCCACATCAAACCCCACCCGGTGCTCCGCATGAGTGGCCATACCAATCCACCCCCCGCTGTGGCTAATATTGAAATCCGGACCACCCGGAAAATACGGCCTACCAAATTCATCCACCTCAAATTCCCTCCACCGCTCCGAGGCTATTTCATACATGCGTAGATACTCCAACCGCAGGCGCCGCCCCGCTAAAAACCTCCATCGATCGGCTGCTTGTCCATACCGCACTGCTTCATCTACCCATTCCAGCGGCAGGTCATACCTCAGCACACAATCCCGAAGCTCCGACATCGGCAGGTTCTCTTGCACCCGCACCCACTTCAATCGAAAAGGCTCAGTTCCCATAGCTTAACCGTGTTTTTAGGTGATTCAACAACCAATCCATGTCCTCAAAAATCCAGAAATGATGCCCAGGCCTGCGCTGAAACTCAATCGGAATGCTGCTTTCCAGTTGCCAGTCTGTCAACTGCACATCGGGTACCTGCTCTTCTGTACCGCACAAAACCGACAACGGCACAGCATAGGGCTCGGCCAGCCGATGCCGAAAGGTGTCGATGGCATAAAAGTCATTTCGTACCATGGGTAGAAAAATACGCAACAATTCCGGATTGTTCAAAATGGCCTCGGGCATACCATGCAATTCCCGAAGTTTTTCAGTGAACTCGGCATCGGTCAATATGCTGCGCTTTTTGTCGAAATGATGCGCCGGAGCCACCTTCGAGGTCAATACCGCTCCATACGGCAGGGGCTTCCCCTCATCGCGCAGGCGCCGCATCAGCAAGTGCGCCACATAGCAACCCATGGAATGTCCATAAAAAGCAAACGGGCCATCCAATTGCCCCTGCATCTGTCGGTAATGCTCTTCGGCAATTTGATGCAAATTCCGCAACAATGGCTCTTTGATTCGAGAGCCCTTCCCGGGCATTTCAAAGGTAACGCAACGAAAATCAGGCTCGAGCGCTTCGGTCAATTTTAAGTAAGAGGCGGCATTCCCGCCTCCAAATGAAAACATGAACAAGGTTGGCTTAGTCACTGTTTACGAAATTGAAGGATTGGCCGAGGCTTCTTCCACCGCCTTTTCCCAGTTTTGCATGGCCACATCCAATTTCTTCCGCAGGCTTTCATATTCAGCGAAAAAAGAGGGCGACAGGGTTTTAAATTCTTCGCTGTCTTGCAGTTTGGCATCCATTACCGCCAATTGTTCTTCCAGCTTTTGAACTTCTGCCTCTGCCTTTTCTAGGTTCCGCTGAACTTGCTTGGCCTGTTGCTGCTGGTCTTTGCTCATCGCCTTGGGTTCTACCGCCTGCACCTGAGGCTTTACCGTACTTTCTTTTTTGGCTTTATCCCGCTCCAATTCGGCAAAGGACTCCAGTTGCTTGTTCCTCAAAAATTCATCAATCCCGCCCAAATGGGTTTTAATTCCCTTCGGCGTAAATTCCAGGGTTTTGTTGGTGAGTCCTTGCAAAAATTCCCGGTCATGGCTCACCACAACCAAGGTTCCGGGAAAGTGCAACAGGGCTTGCTTCAGCACTTCTTTCGATACGATGTCCAAGTGGTTGGTCGGTTCATCCAGAATCAAAAAATTCAGGGGAGTCAACAGCAGCTTGGCCATGGATAGCCGGGCCTTTTCTCCGCCCGACAATACTTTTATTTTTTTCTCCACCTCTTCCCCGCTGAACAAGAATGCCCCTAAGATTCCGCGGATTCGGGTAAAGGCATCGGTTTGTGCGGCGGCATATTCCATTTCTTTCAGCAAGGTATGGTCGCCCTGAAGTCGGTCTGTTTGGTGCTGAGCAAAATAGCCCAGAGCCACATTGTGCCCCGTTTCCAATTCTCCGCTGTAATCCAAATCGCCGGCAATAATGCGCGACAAGGTGGTTTTGCCCATGCCGTTTTTACCCACGAAGGCCACCCGGTCGCCCGATTCAATTTCAAAGGAAAAGGGCGCAATCACGCGCTTGTCGCCGTAAAACTTCGACAAATTTTCAGCTTTGGCCACCACCTTTCCGCTGCGGGGCGGCTCAGGGAAGCGAATTTTCATGGCGAAAATCTCATCCTCGTCCACTTCAATCCGTTCGGTTCTATCCAATTTTTTTTGCAGGGACTGCGCAAAACTGGCTTTGCTGGCCTTGGCTTTGAACCGTTCAATGTTCCGTTCCAATCGAGCAATTTCCCGGTTTTGGTTCTTTTTGGCGTTCATCAGTTGCTCCCGCCGTTCCTGCCGCAATTCCAAGTATTTGGAATAGGGCGCCTTGTAATCTTCCAGGCGACCGGCCGTAATTTCCAGGGTGCGGTTGGTCAAGGCATCCAGAAAACGACGGTCGTGGCTAATCATCATAATGGAACCGGGATATCCCTTCAAAAACTCTTCCAGCCAAATAATCGATTCAATGTCTAGGTGGTTGGTAGGTTCATCGAGCAGCAGCAAGTCGGGCTTGGTTAGCAACAGTTTTGCGAGTTCTACGCGCATTTGCCATCCGCCCGAAAAGTCGGCCATGCGCCGTTCCATATCTTCGTCCGAAAATCCGAGGCCCTTCAGAACTTTTTCCAGTTTTTCGTCGGTCCGACTTCCTTCCAGCACATCAAAACGCTCTTGGGTGCTGGTCAGATCTTCAATCAATTGGGAATAGGCGTCCGATTCGTAATCGGTTCGGGTTTGCAGTTCATGGGTAATCCGGTCCAGTTCAGCGGCAAGGCGTTGCACTTCGGCAAAGGCCGTGGCGGTTTCTTCGCGAATGGATTTGGTCGATTTATGGGCAAATTCCTGAGGCAAATAGCCAATTTTGAATTCGCGCGGGCGCGCTACATCGCCTTCCGAAGGGTTAATCCATCCGGCCAGAATTTTCATCAGGGTCGATTTCCCGGCCCCATTTCGTCCCGCCAGTCCAATCCGGTCGCCCGAATTCACCTGAAAATTCAATCCTTCGAACAATACGGTTCCACCGAAATAGACCGCCAGATTTTGAACGCTAACCATGCGGCAAAGGTAGAAAAAGGGCGGCTGAACGCGGACAGTTTTCCCATAGAATTAAAGATGTTGGGCGGCAGCCGGGCTTTCCGGGCAAGTCCGCGGCTACCGGGCGGGCTACCAGCGGGCTGTGGTGGCTCCTCGCGTCGCCTCCTCGCCGCGCGGCAGCGGCCGCCGGTAGCCTTGCGGGCATGCCTCGTCAATCCCTGCCGCGGGCGTAGTTGAATGAAAGCGTTGTTCGTTATGCCTGGCTTGCGGGCGGGATTGAGCAGGGTTGCCCGCAACGTTGGCGGCGGAAGCTGGCGCGTGGCGAGGAGGCGACCTTGGGAGCCACCGCAGCCCGCTGACAGCCCGCCCGGCAACGGCGGACTACCCGCGAAAGCCCGGAATCCCGCCCAACACCCCCTTCAACTCCGATTCTACCGATTGCTTTTCCCGAAAAATTCGTTCTCTTTTCCGGCGGGGAGGATGTAGCGCACATCGATGCTGAAATAGGTGCCACCGATGTTGATTTGCTGAGTTTGAAAGCCAATTGGCCCTGTGGGTTCCTGCCGCTCGATGAACATATCTGTAATGGGAATAATAGGGCGCTGAAATGTGCCGCCAAGGTACAGCGCTCCGCTGTACTTGCTGCGCCATTCAAAGCCCACGCTGGCACGCAAAGCAGGAATAACCCAACTGTTGCGGCCATTGAAAATTTTAAATTCGCTGTTGGTGTTGAGCTTTTCTGAGCTGCTGGGATAGAAATCAATGCTAACCCCGACGGCATTATTCAAAAATACCCGATCGCCCAGCTGTACATAAAATAGGGCCATCAAAGGCAATTCATACCCAATGTAATTGAGTCCCTCCTGAAAAAAAACGGTGTCGAAGGGCTGCTGAAGACTTCCCGAACGTCCAATGCTTACCTGATAGCGTCGGGTATGATAATACAATCCGGTTTGCAGGGCAAACACCTTAGAAAAATCAATGCGAACGGCGGCTCCGAAGCGATAGCGAAACATGGGCGACACATCCCAAAGCGTATCTGTGCTAAAGGCTTTACCCAATTCGCCAAAGGTTGTGGGCAAGGTCATTGACACTTCCGGCCCTCCGGTTACAAACACCTTTTGCTTGCGTTCGGCTTGAACGGGCTTTGCCCGAATTATGCCGGTAGTGGGCTGAGCCTGCAGGGCAAGGCCGCTGCACGCAAGTGCGAACCAAACAAAAACGCGGCCTTTACTTTTTGCCCACATACGCAACGGCCTTAACTTCAATGGCAATGGGAGTGGGTAAGCTTAAAATTTCAAGGGTGGTTCGGCAGGGTTGATTTTCTTTAAAATACTCCGCATAAATTCGGTTGTAGGTCGGAAAATCTGCTTTCATATTGGTTAGAAAAACGGTGATGTCCACCACATCCATCCAAGACGCTCCCGACTCCTGGACGACGGCTTGCAGGTTTTGAAATACGGAATGGCACTGGGCTTCAATATCGTAGCTCAGAATCTGACCTGATTCATCTACGGTTACACCGGGAATTTCTTTTTTTCCGCGCGCCCGGGGGCCCATTCCGCTGTAGAAAATAAAGTCGCCCACTTTTCGGGCATGGGGATAGGCGCCAACGGGTTCGGGGGCGCGTTGAGATTCAATGATGCTCATTCCTAGTTTTTACCCAAAGGTAGGCAACTTAGGAATTTTCAGGCCGGTCGGGAATATATTGACTTACTTCTTCGGTCCAAGGCCAAAGCACTTCGCGCTCAAATTCTTCAAAGCGGGTTAGGAACGCCTGCATAAAGTTGCCCTCTGCATCCTCCAAATCAGACAAATGCATTAGGGGATACATGGCCACGGCAGGGTATTTACCCCGGCTGTGTCCGCGCTCGCTCAAGTACGGCTGCAGCGATTCGAACCGCTGCATGGTGTCAAACATAGAATCCTTCAATTGCTGAAGGTATTCCCTACGTTCTGCATCTTTATGCCAAATGCCGCCAAAGGTAAACTTGACAATAATGGAATCCTCTTCAAACACCATTTCCAAGCAAAACATTTCATACATGTGATGCCAAGAATAGGAACCATAACGAAATTTATCTTGAATGATGGCCGGCAGAAAGCGAAATATTTCGTCTTTCTGGGGGGTTAGGGCCGCATAGCGATCGTCTTCTCTGAAAAATTTAAATACATCCTGAAAATGTTCGGGGGTATTTAATATAGGTCGGTTGGCCAAAATATAATCTAATGCCGACTTGTGTTTCCAATAAATTTGCTGGGCAAGGTTGCGAAGCTCTTTACCTGCACTCATAACTTCCAATTTTAAATACCGTTTGTAATGATCAATGAATATACCAACTGAATCGTCCAATTCCAGGCTGCTTAAGCCTTCCGCCAACCACTGATGTACTTCATTAAATAATATAGTGTCGTACCCATCCATGCCGGGGAGGCGCCGTGCTTCGTGGGGGCGGGTAGCTAATAATATATAGTGCACGTAGGCCTGAGGAGAAAAATCGCGTTGAGAATGCTGTTGGTATTGAATGGCCAAATGGTCGATGGGCAAATCCTCTTCCGGAGCGGCACCCAACAACAATGCCCAACCCGCGCGGCGGTTTTCAATGACTAAATCCTGGTGGTTGTATTGATTGTGAACCTCTGTATAGGTATGATTGGAAAGCTGGATTTGATTTTTGATGGCCGCCGGAATGTGGTAGGCAGACAAGACCAGCTTCCTCAAAAACCAATCGCGGCAGCCGTGGTTTTGATTTGGGTCCAACAACCACTTCCAAAACACCAAATGCTGAGCCCCATGGCTATTTCCAACCAACTGATAAAATGGATTGAACCGCGCCGACTCCCTTCGCAGTTTCTCTAAGCTAAACTCTTCCTCCAGCAAAAAACGCTGTAGGTCATCAGCAGAAACAGATTTTGATTTCAACTTCATTTTGTGCAAAAATACGAAGAATTAGTTAACTGAACATTTTCTTCATAATATCGGCCACAACAAACGTGCTGCCACCTATATAAATAACATCGGCCAAGGCCGCATGGTTTAAGGCATTTTGATAAGCATCCCATGCTGAATCAAATTGGCCCATGACCAGTTGGTTGGCTGAAAATTTTAAGAACAATTCCTGAACAGGCATGCCTCGGGCAACCTCGGGACACGTCAGATGCACCTTGAGGTTGGAAGGCATCGCTTGTATCATGCTTTCGACGTCTTTCCCCTGCACCACGCCAAAAACCATATGAATGGGTTGCCCCTTGGCCAAATCGGTCAATTGCTCCATTGCCAATTTCCAGCCCGGGGGATTGTGGGCCGTATCGGCAATGGTCAGCGGCTGGGTAGCCAGCACCTCCCACCGTCCACGCAGGCCGGTTTGACGAACCACCTGCTCGAATCCCAGTTGAATGGCTTCTGTGGAGATGTTCCATTCCGGGTAGGTATGCAGAAACAGCTGAATGGCGGCCAGCACCGTTGCGGCATTTTCCTTTTGATACCAGCCTCCCAACGGGAAAACCAGATTCATTTGACCCAAAGGATAGGTCAAAAAAGAGGGGCTCAATTTCCAGCCCTGATGAATTTGCTGTGCAGATTCCCATGCAAGTAGCTGGTCGGCAAAAATCAAGAAAGCCTTTTCTTCTTTTGCCTTTTTTATGAAAACAGCTTCGGTTTCCTTTTGCCGCAGTCCTATGAGTGCCGGAGTGTTGGACTTGATGATGCCGGCCTTTTCAGCGGCAATGCTCGGCAAATCGGGGCCAAGAAATTCAGTGTGATCCAGGCCGATGTTGGTAATGATGCTGAGTTTGGGTTTAACTACGTTGGTGGAGTCGAGCCTTCCTCCCATGCCGGTTTCAATGATGGCAATATCCACCTTTTGCCGGGCGAAATACCAGAAGGCCATCACCGCGGTCATTTCAAAAAAACTCGGCTTAGCCTGGTCGATATACTCCTTATTCTCAGTTACAAATTGCACCACCGCCTCTTGATTGATTTCCTGTCCGTTCACTTTAATTCGTTCGGTGTAGGAAATCAAATGTGGCGAAGTAAACAGTCCGGTGGTGTATCCGGCCGACATAAAAATGGAGGCCAGGGTGTGAGACACGCTTCCTTTACCGTTGGTACCGGCAATGTGAATGCTGGGGAATTGGTCTTGAGGCTGGTTCAGATGTGCGCAAAAGTCCAGTGTTGTAGATAAGTCGGCCTTGTATGCGGCAGCACCAATGCGCTGAAACATAGGTAGACTGGAGAACAAAAACGATTCAACCTCGGCGTAATTCATCGCAGCAACTGCAAGCTTCCGAGTCGGTTCACCGGCTCTTCAAAACACTCGTGTTTGATGTTCAACCGCCAGGCATACGATCCCGCCGGAAGCCGTTCGCTTCCATCGGCTGTGCGTCCATCCCAAGCATCAAATGGCCCATCAAACTCTTTAATTATGCCGCCCCATCGGTCAAAAATCACAAAATCGAAGACCTCGGTCAAATCCAGTTGGGGGAAATTAAAGTGAACCCACACCGAATCGTTGATTAAATCGTTGTTGGGAGAAAAGGCCCGGGGAATCCAAATGCGGTTGGGATCGACCTCAATCACATTCAAAAAATGCGAGGCCGTACGTTGGCAACCGTTGCTGTCGGTTACCTGCAAGGTGACGGTTTCTGAAACCTGTGGTATAATTAGAGCTTCAGCTGTAGTTTGCCCGTTTGACCATAGGTATTCCGAAATCACCGCTCCTGAATCGGTTTGAGCGAACAAAGAAATCAGGGCATTGGGGCAAACCAGGGTATCGCCTGCAATCGAAATGCTGGGCGGAGTTGCAAAGGATACATTTAAGGTGTCAAGACCGCTGCAGCCGTCTTTTTCGACGAGCACCCAATAGCTGCCAAAGTTACCTGCCACAATGCTTTCCGTTGTTGCGCCCGTACTCCAGAGGTATGAGGCCCCCGGATTGCCGGCAGACAAATTCAGGGCAATGCTGCTGCAGGCAATGGTATCTGGTCCCAAATTCACTACCGGATAAGGGAAGACCAAGACGGTAGTGGTATCTGAGGCGGAACAGCCCATGGCATCGGTAACGGTCACCCCATATCCGGTATTTTGAGTGGGGTTGTAGGTAACCGAGGCCGAAATGGCTCCGGTATTCCAGGCGAAGCTGGTGTTTCCTACGGCCGAGCTTACCTGGGCCGTCAGCTGAATGGGTTCTCCCACGCAAGAACTATCCGTACCGGTTATGTTCACAGAAAGCTGGCTCACATTCACGGTCAATGTATCTAAAAACACCTGAGTGCATCCCCCAAAATTGGCTTGAACCCAGAGTTGAGCGGGTTGGCTACCGAAAGAAACATTCACAAGCGTATCGTTAGTCGGCGCAAGTAGCGTAGCACCTGAAGCGCCCCACTGCAAGCCGGGGTTGCCTTCCAGGGGCGACTGCGTGTAGGGTTGAGCCGCAGCTGATGCACAGACCATTTGAGCTCCCTGAGGCAATTGAGCGGGCTGATAATCTTGGCACAAGCAGGCCGGTTGAAAGTTCGGGAACCCGGCAATAAGGTTTGGGGTTTGTGGTGTAAATCCAACAAAAATACTGGCAGTTCCGGCCAGTGTAGGATTGTTGACTACGGGGGTTACATTCAGATTCATTTCCTGGCAGCCGCTAAACCCGAGGGTATCGGTCACCACCAAGTAGCCGTCTTGCAAGCCGGCGCCCATTCCTGCGGAATATCCTGCCATGGCAAATCCACCTGAGGGATTGTTTCGAAGGTCTATCGCCATAAACTCTTCATCTCCGGCACTGCCATAAGCTTTTGCAAAGGCCAGGGACTGGTTTGCATTCAATACCACCAAGGCCGCATCTTTTCCTCCATTACCGCCGGTAATAAAGCCCACCAAAGCCACCTTGTTTCCCGGCAGTTCCTTGGCCATATAGGCCCGATCGGCCGAAGGCAAGCCGATGGTTCTTGACCAGACCAAATTTCCCGATTGGTCCAGTTTAAAGGCCCACATTTCTTCTCCGTTTCCGAAGCTAGAGGTAAACCCGCCGCATAAAAAGCCTCCGTCTGAAGTTTGTTCTACCGACCAGGCTTGGTCGTCACCGGCCCCGCCAACTGCCCTAGCCCATTGAACCAGCCCCAATGCTGAAATCTTTACGACATAGCCATCGTTCACCGGTCCGAAACTGGTAGTCCTGCCGGCCAGAACAAAGCCACCGTCAGAAGTTTGCTTAAAATCGTAAGCATATTCAAATCCGGCTTCTCCAAAGTGATTCACAGAAAGAATATTTCCTAGCAGATCGGTAATGGCCAGGGACATATTCACTTGTCCTCCAAAGCCATTGGCGAATCCACAAAACGCAAATCCGGCGGGCTGAATGGCTTGACCCTTAAAAAACTCATCGTCGGTGGTGTTGCTGCCGAATCCGCGTGTCCAAATGGGATTGCCTGTGGCGTCGTAGCGTCCAAAAAATCCGTCGTCCAAAGTTGGTGGGGCGTTTAAACTGGCTCCTGTAACCAGGTAATCTCCGTTTTGAAGCAAACTAACGTCCCAAGCAATGTCACGGGCTGAAGTACCCTCTTGCCGGCTCCATACCGCATTCCCTGCGGCATCTGTAGTTTGAATCCAATAATCGCGTTCACCGGCACTTCCTGAAGCCGAAGCCCCTGCCAGAGCAAATCCGCCATTGGGCAGCGTGCGTATTTGGTTGAAGTAATCGTTTTGAGGTCCCCCAAAGGTTTTTTGAAACACCACCTGTGCCTGAAGAGAAAATCCACTTAGCCACCACAATATTGTACAGATGCCTACCGCTGCCCTTTCCTTTTTGACAGTAAAAAATGCGCTGAACAACATGAAGATTCGCTTAAACGTCGAACTTTTAATTTTTGGTTTTTGGAAGGGTGGGTAAAGATAATTAAATATCGAGTTCATTAGGTCAACTCCAGCAATAATTTCAGCCCTTCAAGGCCGCCGTATTTTGTTAAATTTAAACCAATTCAGAAAACTTTCAGGTAGAAAAGCAGGAGGAAAAACAGGGGCCAGCCAGGCATCAAAAATAAGCCCAACAAACAGACCGTCAGAGCAAAGAAAAGCAGGCTTGTTTCATCAGCTCTGATTGAGCTCGCCGAAACAGGCTCTAAGCCTTGCCGCCCAATACGCCTACAAACCAAGTTGGGGCTAACTTCGTGTTTACAACAACTACAACCTCAGCGCCTTCCGTAAAAAAATGCGACATTTTGTCACATTCTTGACTCAAAGGCCAAATATCTTGAATTTGGATTCCCTACCTTTGTACTTTGAGGAACAAGCACACATGAATCATACGCAGGAACCTTTAGATGAATCCAGACAGGGCGAAGCTCTTGTTTTGCCTTCTGAAAACCACTCAGGGAAAAAATTATACTTGGAAAGTTATGGCTGCCAGATGAATTTTTCGGATTCAGAAATTGTAGCCAGTCTATTGGCGGAAAAAGGGTTTTCAACCACCCGAAATCTGTATGAATCTGACGTGATTTTATTGAACACCTGTGCCATTCGTGAAAATGCAGAGCAGCGAGTACGCACCCGTCTTCGTGAATTGCAGCATTTGAAAAAGGGAAAACCTTCGCTGGTGGTTGGAGTGTTAGGCTGCATGGCCGAACGCCTTAAAGACAAATTCCTAGAAGAAGAAAAACTGGTGGATTTGGTGGCCGGCCCGGATGCATATCGGGCGCTTCCTGATTTAATTACAGAAGTCGAAACCGGTCAAAAGGCCGTAAATGTCATCCTTTCCCTTGAGGAAACCTATGCCGATGTGAGTCCCGTACGCCTTACGGGCAATGGCATATCGGCCTTCATCAGCATCATGAGGGGTTGCGACAACATGTGTTCCTTTTGTGTGGTTCCCTTTACCCGTGGGCGGGAACGCAGCCGAGACCCGGAAAGCATCCTAAAAGAGGCTCGAGACTTGTTCGAGGCCGGATATCGAGAAGTAACTCTGTTGGGCCAAAATGTGGATTCCTATCTGTTTTATGGCGGCGGGCCAAAAAAGGAATTTAAAGCCCTTAGTCCAGAAGAACAGGCTCATGCGGTGAATTTTGCCAAGCTGCTTAGAAAAGTCGCCGAAATTGACCCCCAATTGCGCATTCGGTTTACCACCTCCAATCCCGGCGACATGACCGACGAGGTCTTGCAAGCCATGGCTGATTATTCCAACATTTGCAAGTACATTCATCTGCCCGTTCAGTCTGGTAGCAGTTCGGTTTTAGATCGAATGAACCGGGGATATCCCCGCGAACAATACCTAGACCGCATTTCGGCCATCCGGAAGTACATGCCCGATTGCGCTATTTCTACCGACATCATTGCCGGATTCTGCGGCGAAACCGAAGAAGAACATCAAGACACCCTATCCTTAATGCAACAGGTAGGGTACGATTATGCCTACATGTTTGAATATTCTGAACGCCCCAAAACCCTTGCGGCTCGGAAATTCAAGGACGATGTTCCCGCCGAAGTAAAAAACCGCCGCCTGAAGGAAATCATCGCCCTACAAACCGAATGGTCAAAAAAACGAAACGAGGAAGAACTCGGCAAGGTGGTCGAGGTCTTGGTGGAAGGCCTCAGCAAAAAGTCGGATCAAGAGCTGTTTGGACGAACCTCACAATATAAGGTGGTGGTGTTCCCGAAACACAACTTTAAGCCCGGCGATTATGTGCAGGTTAAAATCCACAGCTGCACCTCTGCTACGTTGATTGGCACACCCATTGATTCCATGGAATAATTCCTGAACATGCAGATTCAAGACATTAAAAATCGCTTTGGAATCATTGGCAGCTCCGGCAGCCTTGACCGGGCCCTTGAAATTGCCCAGCAAGTGGCTTCAACCAACCTCTCCGTTTTAATTACCGGAGAAAGTGGGGTAGGTAAAGAGGTCTTTTCAAAAATCATTCATCAGCTGAGTGCCCGAAAGCATGGGCCGTTTATTGCGGTGAACTGCGGAGCCATTCCGGAGGGCACCATTGACTCTGAATTGTTCGGCCATGAAAAAGGGGCCTTCACCGGCGCCTCAGATAGCCGTAAAGGCTACTTTGAGGGAGTAAACGGGGGCACCATTTTTTTAGATGAGGTGGCCGATTTGCCCCACCAAACCCAAGTCCGCCTGCTACGCGTGCTGGAAACCGGAGAATTCATCCGCGTAGGGTCGTCTAAAGTTCAAAAAACAGATGTGCGCGTGGTGGCGGCCACCAACATCAATATGCAGGAGGCCATTCGAAAAGGGAAGTTTAGAGAAGACTTATTCTATCGCCTCAACACCGTTCCCATTCGCATTCCCTCGCTCCGCGAACGGGCGGAAGACATTCCCTTGTTGTTTCGAAAATTTGCCGCCGATTTTGCAGAAACATATAAAATGCCTTCCATCCGCTTGATGCCAGAAGCCATCGACCAAATCAAGGCCTATGCCTGGCCGGGAAATGTACGCCAACTGAAAAATGTGGCAGAACAAATCTCGGTGTTGGAACACGATCGGGAAATTGCCCTGCCAACTCTAATTTCATATTTGCCCCAAATCGAGGCCTCCGGGCCTGCCATGCCCATCTTGGCTTCCGGCTCAGAATCCAATGCCGCTGGCGGCGTATTTTCCGACCGAGAAGTGTTGTATTCCATTCTGGTTGAAATGCGGAAAGAGCTTAACGACCTGAAAGGAGTGGTCTATGCCATTCTTCAGCAGCACCCGGAACTGGCCGGCCAATTGGCAGAAAATGGAGGCCGCAACAGCACTCCGCCAGCAGACTGGAATGGACAGAAAAGCCTGCCCCAAGCCCCTGAATCCTGGGAAAGCACATTCCCCGACCAGGAAGTTGCGCTCATTCCGAAAGAGCGGGCCTTTACCAATTCTGCCGGCAGCCATTCGGTTGAAGAAAGCCTAAGCCTGCAAGAACAGGAAATGGAATTGATTTCAAAGGCCCTGAAAAAACACAGGGGCAAGCGTAAAAATGCGGCACGCGAATTGGGCATTTCAGAACGAACCCTGTACCGAAAAATCAAAGAATTTGGCATCAAATATTAACCGGCCAAGCTGGATTTTGGGGCTGATCATCAGCCTTAGCACCCTGTTTTCCTGCATTGAAGAACCCGGGCTTGGAAACTTTTCAGATTTAACCTTTGACCGTGATACGGTCTTTTTTGATACCGTTTTCACCCAGCTGGGATCCTCAACCGAAGTCCTGAAGCTGTACAACCGAGGCAATGGCAGAATCAACATCGATGAAATTCGCCTGATGGGGAATTCGGTATTCCGCTTCAACGCCAATGGAATCCCGGGGCCAACCGCCGGTTCGTTCTTCATCGACCCGGGCGACTCGCTCTATGTGTTTATCGAGGTCACCCTCGACCCCAACGGTGGAAACAGCCCTTTAATTTATGAGGATTCCCTACTGATTTCGTTTGGCGGAGCTCAGAAAAAAGTCGTGCTGGCCGCCCCCGGCCAAGATGCCCTGTACTATCTGCCCACCGACACCTTGGTTTTTCCGCCAAGTCCGGGCAACCCTGCCGGCTCCATTTTGCCCTATCGGATTTTAGATTGCGCCACCGAATGGAGGCCCGAACGGCCTGTTGTAATTGTAGGTTACCTGGTGGTCGATTCCACCTGCACCCTAACCATTCAACCGGGCACTCAGGTTCATTTTTTCAACAACGGAGCCCTTTGGGTGTACCGCGGAGGCAACCTTCAGGCGCTGGGCGAGGCGCATCAGCCCATTGTTTTTCAAGGCACCCGCCTGCCTCAAGCCTGGGCAGAACAACCGGGGCAATGGGATCGCATCTTAATTAACGATGGCGGCAGCAGCCGCCTTCAACATTGCTTGATAAAAAATGCCTTCATCGGACTGCAAGGCGATCATTTGGGCAAATTGAATGGAAATGCCGGAGCCAGTCAGCTCAATTTGCACAACGTGGAAATCCGAAACAGCAGCGGCATTGGCTTGTACACGCGGGGCTTAAACGTAGAGGCCAGCAACCTATTGATTCACAATTGCGGGCAATACGGCGCCGCCTTTACGCTGGGCGGCACCATCCGCCTTCGGCATGCCACCATCGCCAACTATTGGAGCCGCAGCAACCGCACCTCTCCCAGCCTGTTTTTCAGCAACTACGCGCTATCGGGCAACAGCAGCATCGCCGCCCCGCTAAATTTACAGGTACAAAATTCCATCGTATACGGCAACAAAGAAAGCGAGCTGGAATGGGATTCGGTGGCTGCCGCCACCTTCAGTTATGTCTTCGACCATTGCCTAATCAAAGCTTCCGACGACTACCCCACTCCACTTTCAACGCGCTTTCCACAGGTATGGCGCAACGAAAATCCCAAATTCAGCAACACCAACAGCGGAGATTACAGGCCGGCGAACGATGGGGGTGCAGCCAATCGGGCCAATCCAGGTGTCATTTCGGCGAGCCCCTTTTTGCTTCGGTTCGATTTGCGCGGCCGCAACCGCAGCAGCAATCTGCCCGACTTGGGCGCGGAAGAAGGCGAAAAATAAAGCGCATTCCGGCCCTTTTTCAAGGGCTGAGGTACTCGTTTCAGAATAATTTGTGGGGCGGCAGCCGGGCTTTCGCGGGTAGTCCGCGGTGGCCGGACGGGGCGCTAGCGGGCTGCGGTGGCTCCTAAAGTCGCCTCCTCGCCGCGCAGCGCCTACCGCCGCCCACCTTGCGGGCAACCCTGCTCAATCCCTGCCGCAAGCGGAATCCAAGCCCCAGCCCTGTCATTCTCTATTTTAGGCCTCAAGGGCCGTTCAGGACTCCCGATTGGTGTTCCTAACTTTGGAATTGGAGAATGCCCGGCCAAAATAAAGCAGCAAAGGCAGAAAAAAGGCCAGCAGCACCACCGGCAACATCCAGTCCGCCATCAGCCCCTTTTTCTGATGAGCAATCTGAACGGTTTCAAACAACACCAAGCCAAACACCAGCACCAGAGCCAATTTTATTTGGCGCATCAACTGAACGGCCAACTTGTACTGAAATTCTGCATTGGCCGGAGTAATTTGAACCGGATAATTAAAGGTGTTCGGGTAGCGGTTTAACAATCCCAAACCAAGACTTAAAACAGTACAGACCAACAGCAACACCCAAACTTGAGCCTTTGAGCCATAGGCATCCGGACTGCCTGATGCATTAAAATGAACCGGGATTTCGGCGGGAAGGTCTTGAAAAACGGCCAGGACATACACCCATTGGCTCAGCAACAGTAACCAACTCAAACCCTCAATAATTAAATCGAGCGGACCGGGGGTCAATTTAACTTTAGGGCGTACGGTGTTTTTCATAGCAACAACCAAACCTGTTCAGCACAAAATGGCTGTCCTAAGATAAAAAATGAAAAGCTTCGGTGAGGAAAACGAGGACCAGATTTTTTGATTTGGATATACGCCTTCCAGACCAAACTGCTTTTTTAACGCAAAGAACACCAGATCGGCGCAAAGGACATAAAGGGGGTGTAGTAATAACAACCACACGCTCATAACCCCAAAACTTGGTGCGCTTTGTGCCGCTCTCTGCGAAGGTTGTGGTAAAAACGGGACATTCAAGTCTAAACCCCGCGTCCCCTGGGATTACCAAC
>JAQCBQ010000217.1 GCA_027621385.1 Bacteroidota bacterium
ACGTGGTTGTGTTTACTACGCCTCCTTTGCGTCCTTTGCGCCTCCCTTTGTGGGCTTTGCGGTAAAAATTGGCATCCAAGCCTGAACCGGAGTAGGGTTTTTGCGGTAAAAATCGGCATCCAAGCCTGAACCAGGCTAGGCCTCTAAACAGTAAAATAAACCCTACCGAACCGTCAAGGTCTCGCTGGTCAGCGAAGCGCCTGCCTCGCCGTGCAATTCTTTTAGCAGTTGTTCTACCTCTTCCCCACTGAAATTGCAAAACCACCGGTCGGCACGTTCCTGAATGCTAGGCAGCCCTTTGCCCCGCATGGTATCGGCAATGATGGCAGTGGGTTTGCCATTCGCCAAAGGGATAGAAGAAAATGCCGCTTCAAGGGCTTCAAAATCATGCCCATTTACGCGCTTCACCTCAAATCCAAAGGATTTGAATTTCTCATCCAAAGGTTCCAATGGAATCAATTCTTCGGTACGGATATTGGCTTGGAACTGGTTCCGGTCTACCAAAAAAATCAGGTTATCCAGTTTATAGGCCTGAGCTACCAAGGCGGCTTCCCAGCAGGTACCTTCATTTAATTCTCCGTCGCCGGTTACCACCACCACTTTGTTGGTGCCGCCGCGCAGTTTAATGTCCATCGCAATACCAATTCCCACACTGGGTAAATGACCAAGCGAACCGCTGTGAAATTCAATTCCAGGAATATTCCGATTCGGATGCCAATAGATATGGTCGTTGCTTTTCAGGTGATTTTTAAGCCGTTCGGCGGGCATCCATCCCAATTCTACCATGGTTCCGTACAAGGCAGGTACATCATGCCCCTTCGACAGCAGCAGGTAGTCGCGGTTGGGATCGGTCAGGTTATCGGGATTGATGTTCAGCCATTCGGAGTACAGATAAACAAACAAATCGGCGCAGGACAGCGATGCTCCGATAAAGCAACCTCCATCGGTGGACATGCGTACAATATGTTCTCTGACCTTCAAGGCCATGGCTTCCAATTCCGTTCTGCGCTCTTGATTCATGGATTCAATGTTTTGGTTTGATGCTCGGCAATGGTTTTGAGCTCGTCTAAGTGATTTCGATACCAGTTTACACCGGCAAACCGGCTGTTAATGGTGTATATTTCAGGCTGTTGTTCAAGCAGATTTAGGATATCTTCCAGGCCAAAGGTCGGATTTTGTGGCCACAATGCCTCATATACGGTTTTAATAAAGGTATAATCTTCCGGGTAATCAATGGTAAAGCGATGCGACATGCTCCAGTCCAATCCGCTGGGCCATTCCACATTTTTTATGCGAAATCGGTCTGGGCGTTCCCAAATAAATGGGGTGGTGTGCTCGCGTTCCATGGGCAGCGTGGCTTCTTTCCAGGCGGTGTGAAGCACCGGCATGCTAATCCATTCTACATCCATTCCATCGGGCCAGGTTCCGGGGTGCAGGTTGCTTACAAAATCGTATTGGTTAGGGCTGGACAGCGCTTCGGTCAATACCAAATCAATTACGGCAGGATCAATCAACGGTACATCTGAGGGGATTTTCACCACCGAATCGGCGTTGAATGCTGCGGCAGCCTGATAATGCCGGTCGAGCAAATCGGTGGGGTGTCCACGAAAACAGTTCCAACCTCGGCGTTCGCAAATGTCTTGAATGGGGTTGTCGTAGGGATCGGTAGTGGTTGCTATCACAACGGTTCCGACCTGTTTTGCCCGCATCACTCGTTCCACCATACGTTCCAATAGAGTGGCACCGCACAAATCCATGCTCACCTTGTCGGGCAGTCGGCTGGATCCCCGCCGAGCCTGAATGACCGTTAGCACATTCATAAGGTCTCTTCGGACAGCAACTGAGGTCGGTATTGCTGCAGGAATTCAGGCCCGCTGCCGTTAAAATCGGCGAAATGCCGCGCCAAATCGGCAATTTGAGCGGCAGATTTCCCTCCCGTTTGAATCGGTTGAAGCCGTTTCAATTCTTCCAATTCAAAGTAGGAATGCACCGGTTTGCCTAAGGCCAAACCTACATAAACGACGGTAGAATACTGAGTGATTAATTCGGCGCAATTGGCAATCATGTGGTTGGTATCGCCAGATTGAAACACCAAAGTGTTTTCAGGGCACATGGAGGTGATTTCCCGGTAGGCCCGATCCCAAATTTCGTTGGGATGAAGCTTGAAAATCATGGGGCGACCGGCCGCAATTTTTACGCACTGTCGAATGAATTCCGGTCTGTTTTCCCGCCGAAATGTTTCGCGCATATCGGTGGTGCATACCAAAACGTAATCTTTATACGGAAAGGAGTTGTTCAAAAAGGCGTTGCAGTTGTCGAAATTCGGTATTCCTGT
The DNA here is from genome assembly GCA_027621385.1 of Bacteroidota bacterium. GTDB lineage: Bacteria > Bacteroidota > Bacteroidia > CAIKAF01 > CAIKAF01 > CAIKAF01. Next base: position 2,336 of record JAQCBQ010000217.1, read on the forward strand.
CACTGCAATTTTTCCAGGGTCAGTTCCTAAGGATGCGAAGCGTTCTTTGTAGCCTTCGCTGGCCACGCAATACACATCGGGTCCGTTCATGCTGCCATTCAGGCTGGTAGTACCAGTAAAATAGGCCGGCAATCTCATCTTTTTCACCCATTTGCTCCAGGTATCTAAGGGATCTACCATTCCTTCTTGAATGAAAATGGACTTAGACCGGCGCGCAACTTCCGGGTAAATGGCATCTGTACACATGAAAACGAGGTCGTACTGCCCCATGTGGGCGGCTCCGCCGTAATCGTAATTCAAATTGTGTTCCCGAACAAAATCTTCAGATTTCTTTTTAAATCGACCATCAATAATGGTGTTTTCCAGCAGGCCGATTCGAACCGCGAATTTTTCTAGAGCTGAGTGCGGGAAAAACTGGGTAAAATAGCCTTCAAAATCGCCTTTTAATTCCTGATAAATCTGGAACATTTGCGAAGTTTGGTTGGGAGAACCCAGAATAAATAAGGCTTTTCGAGTTGGCTTCATGAGTCTACTCGATTAAAAAACAAGGACTTACCTATCCAAGGAAAGCCGATATAGGCTCTAATTTCAGCCCGATTTCGATGAACGAGCGTTATGCGGCAATCGTAGGTTTTCCCGCTTTCGGGGTCGTAAATTTTACCGTCGTCCCAGGTGTCTTCTCCGTCGTATTTTAGGTTTAAAACCACCGGTATCCCAATGTAAGAGCGGTTACGCAGTTTTGGATCGGGATTCAGATGATCTTTCTTGGGACGTCCGTCTGCCCAGTGGTCGCGCTCCAGCCAAATGATTTTCCCATTGAAATGTTCGTTGTTGCGGTCAATTTTCACTTTGAACGCTTTATCGTCTTTAAGCCAAGTGCCAATCAGAGCGGCTTGACCATATTTTTCGGCCAGGGGCCGGCGCAGGCTGGCCGGCGCAAACGCACTGACACTGAGCCAAGCGAGCAGAGGCAACATAAAATGTACAACCGCTTTTTTCATATTCCACTGCAAAAATACGGCTTTGTTCCTCGTGCCGCAAGGGTAAAACACCAAGAAAGGGCAAAGAATTGTTAAGTATGCCCTGTTGATAATTGAATTTTAGTGGTGAAAGAGGGGGGCGGCAGCCGGGCTTTCAGGGTTAGTCCGCTTGGCCAGCCGGGCTGCTTGCCGGCTGCGGTGGCTCCCAAGGTCGCCTCC
>JAQCBQ010000022.1 GCA_027621385.1 Bacteroidota bacterium
CACTACGACGGGAGTGGGTCGGTGCCGCCCTTCTGGGTTTTTTGCTTTTTTTGCCGGCATTGCCCCTTTGGATTGACCAGTTTAAATTGGGTGGCGTAGGAGGCGAACAGGGCTGGTTGGGGGCTCCAAAACCTGATTTTTTTCTTGACTTTTTTGCTTACCTGTTCCATCATTTCATTCCCTTATATCTGTTAGCGGGACTCCTGTTTGTTCTAGCCTTACGCCGGAATGCCTGGTTTATTGGATTGCTTTGGTTTATTCTTCCTTCAGCAACTGCGTTTTTGTACTCTATCTTCCGGAATCCAGTGTTGCAATTTTCCACCATGCACTTCAGCATACCCTTTTTTCTTTTGTTTTTGAGTTCAGGGATAGAAAGACTACCCGGCCGCTGGGCCAACCTCATCTTTGGATGTTTCTTGATTTTGATACCCGGAACTTTATTGGCAGTCCGCAGACACCCCTATATGCAAAGCAAAGAACCCTTTAAGGGAATTCCAATTTGGATGAAACACAACGACAATGAAGCAGCCCATTTCCTATGCGATATCGCGCCAGAAAGATGGACCTGGTATGTAAAGGAAAGCATGAAAGGTCGCTTGGCATTGGCACCCGAACTTGAAAACCCGGAACAATTACCAAATTTTGATTCAGTACCTGGACTACACCGCGTTATTTTAGGTCAGGTTCGGGAAACCAACCCCGATGTTTGGGCAGCCATAAAATTTCAATTTCCAACCATCCGAAGGCGCATTGATTTTACCGGCGGGATGATTTGGGATTTCAACCGATTTGAAATCGGTCAGCAATCCCGTTTAAGACCGCATTTAAAAACCAATTGGCGTTTCAAAGGCAATAAAAATGGTGTTTTCTTCGGAAAAGTTGAAATGAATCTCGATAGCACCATCCAACATGAATCAGATTGGTTGTACCAAGAAGTAAAAATGCTTCTCAAAGATGGAAATCCACCGCGCTGGGTGACTGAAATACAAAACGGAAAGGAATACATATTGTGGAGAAGTGTACTGCCAATACGTCAACGTGGAGACACGCTATGGTATGCGTCTGCCATTCCTATGCATGACATAGAAAGACGTTCAGGATTCGGGAAATGGCAAAGTTATGCTTGGGCAAAAGACTCAGCTAAAATTGATTTCCTCGAGGTTAAAGTTGAGTGCTGGCCAGGAAACCGAATCATGGACGCCCCATTTAAAAAAACAGATTGGAAATGAGGTCCTGGTGTTTTTAATTAACAGAAATAGAATGGTACAAACGGGGGTAGGCTTAATGACAGAACCTTTAGCAAAAACACCACAACAAATCAAAGGGAATACAATCCACTTAAACCTTTCCCTGTAGGGCCGCATAGGCACGCGCACGTAGCAAATCATCTTCAGAATCAACGCCGCCAAATGAGGAAGAAACAGGAATAACCTCAATGGGAATTCCAGCATCCAGCCAAGCCAATTGTTCAAGACGTTGTTGCTTAGAATTGGGGGTTGTTGCACCTAGAATTGACACTATTGGCATAGATGAAGGGAAACCATATATCCCTAAATGCTTATAAAACAAACCATTAATATCTTTCTCTTGAATTTTGTTGGGAGCAGACTCCAATAAAACTTCTCGACTAAAATACGTGGCCAAATGGGTGTTTTTATTAAATCCGACCTTCACACAATTGGGATCCATTAATTCTTGTAGTGTTGAAATTGGGCTGGCTGCTGTAACGATGCTGTGTTCTGACCTTAAAAGTGCAGCACCCATCTCTTGAAGCAAGGTGGGCTCCAAAAACGGCTCATCTCCCTGTACATTAATTAAACCCGAAAATCGATGTCCTTGTGCCTGGATTTGGTTCCAAACCTCCATGCATCGAGCACTTCCCGATTCATGTTGGTCAGAAGTCATCATTACATCAGCACCGAATGACCTACAGACCTCAAGTAGTTCTAGGCTATCCACTCCGATTGTCACACGAAATGCAGATCCCGCCTTTTTACAAGCTTCATATACCCATTGTATCATGGGCTTACCTCCAATGTCTGCCAGCATCTTTCGAGGCAACCGACTGGAATTCAATCGAGCTGGAATAACAATAAGAAGGGTTGAATTCATGAATTAACTCATCAAACGATGTTTAGGGAGCCATGATAAGGGCTAGATTGAAGCCATCGTTCGTACAAATGATGAACAATTCCATCCGACAAACCCACCTGTGGAACCCACAGCCTCCGGATTCCTGCATGCCGACAAATAAACAAGAGAATTTCGGTGGCCGGAACAATAACGTCCGCACGATCAGGATTTAGATTTAAATGTCGAATACGATCATTATACGACAAGGATTGAAGTTGTTTTAAGATGCTTTTTGTTTTTTCGGTGGACAAAGGTTTCCCGGATGGAATTTCAGCTAAGGCAAACAGCTTAACCACATTACCACCCGACCCAATCCCGCTTAACTCAGGGTAAGCCCCCTTCAAGTTTATGCAGGTTTCTTTTAACTCCATCCAGGTTTCTGAACTCACTTTACCGCTCAGAGCACGAACCGTTCCAATAGGAAAGGAGTGAGCATATCTCTTTTCTCCTTCAAAAAACAAGGTCAGTTCTGTGCTTCCACCACCAATATCGATGTATAGGTAAGGCTTTCCTGGAATTAATTGACCTGCTACATCATTTTTAAAAATCAAATCAGCTTCTGTACTGCCGTCAATCAAGTTAATTTTCAATCCAGATTCCTGTTCGATTTTCCGGATTATATCCTGTCCGTTTGAAGCCTCTCTCATGGCAGAGGTCGCGCATCCCATCCAATCGTTCACCCCGTGTACAAGCATTAGGCCCTTAAACGCCTTCATGGTTTGCAATAGTCGTTGCTCGTTTCTTTGACTAATGGAGCCTTGTCCAAAGACATCGGCGCCCAACCTTACGGGTACACGGGTCAACGCCACCTTTTTAAAAACAGGCTGGTTTTGAGGATTTAGATAAACATGATTGAACAACAACCGAACTGCATTGGACCCAATATCAATTGCTGCGAACGTTAAGGGCAAATCAGACATGGGTACGTTTGAAATTAATCTCATGAAATGCCGCGAGCCCTTCAATTGGACGCCTTACAATTCGGCCCAATTGCATTCCTTTTAATTCAAGGGCCTCATTCAATTGTTGGTGAAAAAAATGGGCCACTGATCCTGTAAAATGAATAGGCAATTGCTTGGCCTCAGGATAGCGCATCAAATGCTGATCTATAAACAATGAAAAACCTTCAATGACCCATAATTTAATTTCAGGGAATGATTCCAAGTGCTGATATAGAAATGGGACAAATGAAGCAAACCAAGCCCCTTTCAGTTCCGGCCCGTAAGCAAACCGGATCAATCGTTCTGTGTCCCATTCCGGATAAGCTACTGCCCATTCCCGCTGAAGGCCAGCAGAAAAATCGGACCTAAAATATGCCAACAACAAGCGCTTTCCAAGCCATGTTCCTCCCCCCTCATCTGCAAATAAAAAACCTGGACTTGCCACGGTTTTTACGATATTTTGTCCATCAAACAGAGCACTATTAGAACCGGTGCCCAAAATGCCCGCAATACCAGGCTGATGACCACACAAGGCTCGACATGCCCCTAAAATATCGTGATTAATTTCAATCCTTTTTGAAAGGGGAAACACCTGCTGGAAGGCATGCATTACTTTTTGTACTGACGAGTCTGAACTGCATCCGGCACCATAAAAGTAAAGTTCGGTCAGATTCGATTCACGAACCACCTGTGGAATGGAATCTATGATTTCATTTTCCGACATGGTATTGGGATTAACCCCAACACCCTCAAGTAGTTGCCCTTCTGAACTCAACCAACTTGTCTTTGTGCCTCCTGCATCTGCTATCCATTGATTCATGCTACGAAAATACAAAGCAAATCTGATAGTAATCAAGAAACCACCAAGTAAAAAGAAGCCAAAAGCAATTCTACTTGAACAATAAAAGAAGAAATTAAGCCCAAAATTCAAATCTGAATTTAAAGGAAAACAGGAAATAAGGCTCTAAACCAAAAAGAAATCAATTCCCCTCTTTATCCAATTTCTGGGCCCGCCGGCGCCTTCTCATATTTAACAATTCAATGGAAAGCGCATACAATACACCGAAATACAAATACCCTTTGGGGACTTCTAAATGAACGCCTTCCAAGATCAATAAAAACCCAATTAGAATTAAAAAACTTAAAGCCAACAATTGAAGCGAAGGATTATTATTAACAAACCGACTGATTACGCCAGCAAAAAGCATCATAACTAAAATTGAAATGACCACAGCAACCATCATCACCTCAACCCAGGGGGTTAAACCAACTGCTGTCAAAATACTATCAAAGGAAAAAACAAGATCAATCAAGACAATCTGGCCCAAGATGATGGCCAATCCCTTTCCCGCATTCAGTATTTTTTTAGCTTCCTCTTTACCTTCCATTTTATGGAAAATCTCTGTGGTGCTTTTTGCCATAAGGAAAAGCCCCCCAGCCATTAGAATTAAGTCCTTAATGGAAACGGCCAAGCCATCTTTCAATGCATCTACCCAGGCCAATGGGGGAATTTGAAAAATCGGTTCAGTAAACCCTAAAATCCAGGAGATGGACAGCAATAAAATTAAACGAAACACCATGGCCAAAAGCAAGCCATAATTACGAACACGCCTTTGCTGGTCTACTGGCAATCGATTGCTGATAATAGATATAAAAATGATATTATCAATCCCCAGAATGACCTCAAGAAAAGTCAGAGTTAATAATGAAACCCAAGCTGCAGAGTCCGAAAAAACGGAAAAATCCATAAAAAAAAATTGAGACGGTGAAGGTAAAAATTGCCGCGTATTAATCCCAGCCTTTGATGCTTTTTAAAGAATAAAAACACCCCAAAGATGCCAAGGCCGCTACCCCAACTAAAATCGACCCAATCCCCCAATTTCCATACACAATATTTCCTGTGCTTAAAAGCATGCCATATACAGCAATTACTGCGAAAATAAAAGCCAAGAACTGCCAAATGAAGGGGTTTCTACTTTTAGATGCATTTTGCGAATAGCGCTTCCAGCCAGGGCCACCAGGCCTCACTTTCTGAACAAAAGCTCGAAGCACCGATTCCGATTCCGGGGGCAATATAAAGCAGCTTAGCAACCAAATGAATGTTGTTAAAAGAGTTCCTACAATTAGTTTTTCATACGACTCCAATTCAATAAACTCCAAACCATCATGGATAAACGTGAAATAAACAGCCACAATAAGTGAGCTGAACATAGCAACAAGTTCAGTTAAAGCGCTAATTCTCCACCAAAACCATCGAAGAAGAAAAATTCCCCCTGTACCGGATCCCAACAACAATAGCAATTCGAAAGCCTGCCCCGCATTTTTCAAATAAAGCCCCAAAGCAGAACCCAATATTAGCGAAGTCGCCGTGACCCAGCGTCCTACAAATATTTGCTGCTTTTCACTTGAATTGGGTTTGATAAAGCGCATCCAAACATCATTCACCAGATAACTTGCTCCTAAATTCAATTGGGTTGACATGGTACTCATGTAGGCGGCTAAAAGGGATGCGGCAACTAGGCCCAACAATCCCGTAGGCAAAAGACTAAGCATGGCTGGATAGGCCATATCATGCCCAATTTGATGACTTGCCAAATGCGGAAATGCGCGTTGCAAAGAGGCCAAATCTGGAAAAACAACCAGAGAAGCGAAAGCCACTAAGATCCAGGGCCAAGGGCGCAATGCGTAATGAGCTATATTGAATAACAACGTAGCCCCTAGGGCATGCTGTTCATTTTTTGCGCTGAGCATACGCTGAACAATGTAGCCGCCGCCCCCTGGTTCGGCCCCAGGGTAATAACTGCTCCACCACTGAACTGCAAGGGGGATAAACAACATCGGGACCCAGGAACTTACATCCGAAAAATCAGGCAACAAATTCATTTTAGTTTGTACAATGGGATTCTGAATCATGGCGGACATGCCCCCAATTGAATCTAAATTCATCAAATAAATGCATGCAGAGACAGAGCCTACAATGGCCACAATAAACTGCATAAAATCAGTCCAAATCACGGCCTTTAATCCTCCCACAGAGGAGTAAACAAGAGTAATGCTTCCGGCGATCAACAGCGTCATCCAGCCGGGCCATCCCAATAAAATCGACCCCAATTTTACTGCCGCCAACGAAACAGCCCCCATCACCAAAACATTGAATATCAATCCCAAATAAATTGCTCGGAAAGCCCTTAAAAATGCCGCTGTCTTTCCTCCATACCTTAATTCGTAAAAGGAAATATCGGTCATCACTCCAGATCGCTTCCACAGCTTTGCATAAAAAAATACCGTCAGCATCCCCGTTAATAAAAAAGACCACCAAACCCAATTTCCCGATACTCCATGTTCACGAACCAAACCTGCAACCAGATTCGGAGTGTCGGTTGAAAAGGTAGTTGCCACCATACTAACACCCAACAACCACCAAGGCATCTTTCCTCCTGCCAAGAAAAAACCTTGAGAACTGTTTGTTGACCCTTTGGATGCCCACAAACCTATCCCTAAGGTCAAGCTGAAATAGCCGAAAATGATAACCCAATCCCACATTCCAATATTCATATCGGTAGAGAAAAAATCAATTTGGATTGAATTGTAAAAAAACGAACATCGAAGGTTGCATTAGGGCAGGGCCTTAATTTCTTCCGCTTGTAGAACTTCTCGGGTGGAGCCATTCTGCAATACCGCAACGAGGTTGCAGTTGCTCATTACCCAAGATGCTCCTGCAAAGCTCTTGCTAAAGGAAAAAATGCCTGAATTCCCATTCAGTTTAACTGGTATTCCCCAAATTGGGCCTAAGCTGGCTCGCAAAATATGGTTGTGTTCATACAATTCGATTTCCTCTCCTGCAACAGAATAATCTGCTTGCCAATTCACAAAATTATTTTCAGTAAGGTACATACTGAGCATTAGGCTATCGGGTAAGGCCCCTGAAATATCCTCTACATATACAAAAGCACACAAAGACGACGTGGTGCTATCCCAAATGGATTTAATTTGAAGATCTGCCCGTTGTTCCAAATTCAATTCTTGCTGTAGCACCTGCCCCCAAGTGGAAAGAGGTAAATCATAGGCACCATTAACGGTTTTGCGATTAATCACGCCTTTAGGTAGGCCTGTAGCAGCAACCTGAAAAAAGTCATCTAGGGTATTGCTCACTTCATTTCTGAAGTCGTGGGAAAACTTTGTTCCTGTTTTAGGAGCAGTAAAATAACCTGCTGCCTGCGCATGAACAGCCAATCCAACCACTTGATCCGGATGTGCTTCTTGCAAATCATGTAGTTCCTTCGCCGCTAAGGGGCAATTTCCACAACGGTGGCCGGTATAATCTTCCAGCAAAACCTTAATCACAGGCATGGTGCGGGGCTCAAAACTTGGAGTATCCGTACAAAATGGCGTGACTGGAGCAGGAGGACCGTCTGGATTTTCAATAATATCGCAGCCTGAAATTGAGAATATCAACGTCAGTAGTAAAAAAAACAGGAATTTTTTCTTCATTTCATTACGATTTTAAAAACTACTCATAAGACTAAATGTTAGTCCGTTGCTAGCAGGAACCTGACGGCAGACCCCTCCAATGCAAATGATGCCTTCTCGTTGACGGCCATAGCCAATGGCAATCCGGGTTGTTTTTAAAGTAACACCAACCATTGCTGTTGGATAGTGCAATTGTTTTTGAGCATCTGGATTTCCGTAACTCCATTGATTCATGACACTGGCAAAAAACAAAGGATTAAAATTATATTCAATCAACCCCATTGCCCAGCTTCCATTTACCAAAGGATTCAGTGGATTTTGGAGCGCTGGTGTGGCCAAATGTTGCAGTTCGAATCGGAGCGTATGCTTCTTTGCCACCTTCCATGTAGCGTCAACGACAGCGATATGAGCAGCAATTAAATTGTCTTCTGAAGTACCTTGACCTTGCACCAAGCGCTGGTTTTGCCATAAGTACATGTACATCATAGACAATTTCGTCTTTTTACCTAAGCGCTGTTGGATTTCAATATTGGCATCCAAATAATATTGTTTACCCAAATCAAATGCCGAACTGGTATAGCCATATCGATCTCCGGTCAATGTCGTATCAAGGGCAGAAACCATGCTAAAATTCAAGTTGACGGTGGTAGGATATTTATTTCTCAACCATTTTGGAGTTGTAAAATTAACATCGGCTTGCCAACCCAGTTCGCTGTTGGCTTGTACTGCATAAGGATAAATGCTGGCCGGCAAGGCATACGTATGTTGCTTATTTAACATGGGTATAAAATTCAATAGCAAATCATTGCCTTGAGCATTGCGATCGCTTCTGAAATCAAAGTTTTCAACCCGCTTAGCTTGCAAAGTTATCCCCAATCCTTTAGTTGAATAAGCAGCGCTTACATAGGCCGCCGAACCCGGCTTGTAAATGAACCTGTTTAAAGCGTTGGGATCATTGATTTTGTAGGCGTATTCTGCATTGAGTTGAAAGCCTCCATATCCTAGATTAAATCGCCCTGAAAAACTACCCACATTCAATGGTATTTCAAGTAAATTCGTGGGATTTTCCGGATTGGGGATTTCTTGTCCAGCTTGATATCTACTCACAAAACTCCCACCAAAAATGACATTCCACTTTTTCCAATCCAATTTAGGAAGCAATTCCCTGCCGGTTATTTCTACATCGAACCCCTTAATATTTCCTGGACTAAAATCCCAATAGAAACGCTGCCTTGCAATAAAACCTGTAAGCCTGAGCCCATCAACAGGTTGATATTTGAGCCGTATGCCATCTAGAGCATTATCAAACCCCAAAGCGCGTTCTTCATACGACCTTAAAATCAATCCATTACCAAACTGTTCGTAAAAATTCCCAGCAGTAATGTCCAAACGACCTAAGGTGTATCCAGCGTATCGAAAAGGAATTCCGTGCCCTTCAAATGCAACGGGAAATCCCAGCAAGGGCTTTGGCATATATGCCTCATACCTTAATCCTGCTCTAAAGTTGCCCCGAGTATAGACCAAATTCAAAAAGGAATTGGCGCGAAAAATATCAGGAACGGGCTGAGTATTTATGGCAGGGTCATCCAAATAATACTGCGCATCTACCCCAATATTTCCGTGAATTTCCCCGTAATCGGTGGTGGTTTGGGCCTTAAGTCCAATACAAGACAAGACTGTCAAAATCCCTACTAGGGCAGAATTTAATCCCTTGGTCATTTTGATTCAATTTTCTTGCCGGCTGCCACTTGTTGGATCATTTCAAAAAGATGTTCTTCATCACCAGGATTATATGCATTGTGCTGCCAAACTATATTTCCGTTTCCGTCCAATAAAAAAGTATGGGGAACAGTATTTACCGAAAGCGCCCGTTTAAAATTCCCATTGGGATCACAATACACCTCATAATTCCATCCTCGGCCATGAATAAATGGTGCCACCTTTGCCACATTTCTTTGGTCATCAATTGAAACCGCAATCAACTTCACTCCGGTTTCCTCAGACCAAGTTTCATATTCCTCATGAATAGCGCTAAGCTCAGCGATGCAGGGCTTGCACCATGTGGCCCAAAAACTAATCACAACGGGCTTCCCTTCGTTTGAAAAAGTAGAAGTAGAAACTGTTTGTCCTTTCAAGTCTTGCACTTCTGCCGTAGGCAAAGTGTAGGTTTTTTGAGAAGTTAATGTTGCTACAAAACACAAACTTAAGATTACACAAGGGGCAAGAAATCGATTTTTCATGGGTCGTTGTCTGTTCGGGTACAAGTTTACTAAAATGTTATGGGTTCAGGGTATTTTTGCCCATTGGACTCCTGCACAATCCATGCCGCAATTTGAGTCATGCATTTATGGTGCCCTTTGGGGCAAGAACCAAACCCGGTTTTGGAGCAGGGGCGACAATTTAATCCATTTACCTGGTGATACTTAGCCTTAAATGGCCTTTGGGTACCAAAGTAGGGCTCCATCCCAAATTCAGGAACCGTATTGGCCCAAACAATGTCCATTGGTTTAGAAAAGCAAGCTGCTAAATGCATAATAAAAGAGTCACCACTTACAACGTGAACGGCATTTTGAACCATGAAGGCAGTTTGCAGCAAGGTAGTTTGGCCGCACATTGACTTCACGATGTTGGGGTATTTTGTTTCAAGCTCCTCTCCCTTTTTTTGGTCATTTGGTCCGCCCAATAAAACACAAGGCAAAGTTTGAATGGCCAGAAACCGGTCTAAAAACTCAAAAGACAAGGCTTTTGTTTCATGGGCTGAGCCAATACCAATGGCTACATAAGCTTCTACAATTACACCTTCCTTATTTTCTTCAGGCTCTTTTCCAAGCGGCAAATGCAGCTCGACGCCGGCTCCATCGTCGCGGATGTTCAGCGCACGTAAGGCATTGAACATCCTAGTTACCACATGACTGCATTTGTTTTTAAAACCAGGAGCGTTTACCAGCATCCACTTTTTAATGTTTTCCTTATTGAGGGAAAGAATTGGAACTCCAGCACCCAGCGTCAATGCTCTGCTGCGCAGATTTTTTTGCAGGTCAATGATTAAATCTGGCATCGTCCCTAAAAATTCTGCGGCAGATTTTCCCGTGTCATTTCGGTCATACCCAATCAAGGAATGCAAATAAGGGTTGTGCTCGAACAGCGGAAGCATATCGGGATGGGTAATTAGCACCAATTCTGGCTTTTCCAATTGCAAATACAAGCATCTAATAATTGGTGTTATAAGAATAATATCACCTAGAGAGCTTATTCGTATCAATCCTATTCGCAAAGACGAATTTGTTCTTCGAACCAATGTCATAGTTTAACGAAGGGGCAAAAGAATCTAAAGAAAGCCCATTTCAGCTTCATTTGTAGAACAATCATATTGAAATTCGTCTAATTTCGGCGAAAAATACTGAACCTTCCTTGCATTTCTAACCCTTCAGAACCTTTGATTAGCCAAAAATAACTCCCATTGCTCAGTTCTTGTCCGGCCTGATTCAGGCTTTTGAAGCAAGCCTGACATGTCAAATCTGGTTGATTTATTGAATTGGATGTAGAGAAGACCTCAATTCCCCAGCGGTTATACACATGCAATGTGTAATCATAACATAAATTAAAGAAGGGGGCGAACGTAGTAAAGTCAAGTCGGTCATTGCCAATTGTTTCCGGATTAATAACCAACACATTTGGCATGGCGGGAGGATCGGGAACGCCAATGATATCAATGGTCTGAGTGCTATCGTCCCTACATCCGTTTGCATCCGTAATTTGCAGATTTACATCTGCATTTAACACATTGGGGAAAACGTGAACAGCTTCATTTTGATTTAAAATCAATGTATCTCCATTCCAACCTGGAACAGTCCAAGTTGGGGTCAACACGCCTGTGCCGCCTGTAGAGGTATTCATCAGCGTAACTTCATAAAAACAAAAAGGATCGGTTGAAAAAGAAGCAATTGGCAATGGAAATACTTCAAAGTTTCCTTGAAAAGTTGAACTGCAGCCAAAATCAGTTTTCAGTTCAACAGAGTAGGTATACAGACCTGGTTGATTGAATTGAAACGTAGGATTAAGGGTATCAAGGGGACCGATGAAGGGAACTCCATTGATATCCATGTCAAACAGGTGTTGAAGAACCTGACCATGAGGGTTAACCACCTGATAATTGAAGGACTGGGCTTGTTCAGCGCAGAAATCGGGAATCGTCAGCTGCATTTGCGGAATGCTTCCCACTTGCACAAGGGAGTCAATTCTGTATGTACAGCCATTTGCATCGGTAACATTAACCCAGATTGGTATTGGGCCCGAAGTAGATGCTACTGGCTGAATGGAGGATGTGCTTTGGCCATCGTGCCACATATAGTTGATTCCGCCCGCGCCGGAAGAAACAAGTTGTGTTGTCAAACCCATGGGGGCGCCCTGGCAAATGGAGTCCAAGATTTGAAGGCTAATTTCCAGAGGCGGCGGTTGAGTTATAGCAACTGAACCCGTATCAGTACAACCGTTTGCATCTGTAATAACAACAGCATAGAAACCAGTATCGAGACCAGAAATTGAGTCGATTGATTGACCATTTGACCAAGCAAATTGATAGGGAGCTGTTCCGCCTTGAGGAGTAACGCTTGCTGAACCATTGGCTGAGTCATAGCACAACACTTGCGTATGTTGCATGCTGTGCTGAAGGGCTGAGGGCTCAATTAATATAACCGTATCTGCTGCCGTGCATCCATTGTCGTCCACCACCGACAAAATATAGGTTCCCGGTCCCAGGTTTTGCACTTGTGTCCCAGTCCCGATATTTGGAGTCCAGTTGGACACCAGATTCCCTGTTCCTCCGGACAGATTGAAACTTATTCCTCCGTTGATATTTCCAAAACAGGAAATGGGCGTAATTTGAGGTGCTGAGATGTTAATTGGGGCAGGGGCGTTAATAATCACGCTGTCTGTTCCGGTACATCCATTGGTGTCGGTCACAGTAACGATGTAGGTACCCGCCAATAAGCCAGCGATGTAAGGCCCGGTTAAACCACCGGGAGACCAGCTGTAAGAATAAATACCATTTCCTCCATTTCCTGAAACCTGAGCGCTACCGCTAGGCAGGCCGCTGCACAAGGGGTCTATGGTTTGAAAGCTAGCTGTAATTGGTTGGGGGCTAAGCACATCGACAGATGAGGTAGCTGTAGACCCGTTGGAATCTGTCACCAAGACTTGGTAAGTACCGGCACATAAATTGTTTACACTTTGAGTGGTATAATTCCCCGGAGTCCAGAGGTAAGTAAAGGGTGGCACTCCTGTATTTGGTGTCGCTGTTACCGAACCATCGCAATTGCCGGCGCATGAAACCGGAGTTGCCGTAGTCGCTATTGCTACATTTTCAACGCATGAAAAATTGTCGATCATGATGTTGATGTATCCTGAACAATATTGAACATGGTAGGGAGCAAAGCTGATGTAGCAATAATTTTGGCTTGGGGTAAAGGTGATATTGTAGGTCTGCCAATTGGTGTGTGTAATTGGTCCGGAGGTATATAATGTCTCGGCAATTCCGCAGGCATTGTTGCCGCCATAAATGGCTAAAGAGCTAGGGCAATCTCCCGGCGAAGCTGTATTGTAGATAGGAGAATGAGCTAAGTCAACTGAAATTGTATAGGTTTGACCTGCTACCAAACAGGGGGTCAACAGCTGAGTCATGCCTTCTGAGTACCCGTTTGGATTGCCGCCATCGTGCAAAGCACTTACATAACTGCTGCCGTTTGAAGGTGGTTGAGTAAAGCCCCACTGCCCGGGTTGAGTGTCTGGTGATCCAAAGCATGCTTGCCAGGGCGCAGGAACAACGTGAGCTTGTGAGGGCCCTTCCAAAGATGGATTTTGATAACAGGACTGTTGAGCTTGAATTATCGAAAGCCAACCGAGCAGCGGCAGCATTATTGAAAAGGCAAACAGATTTCTCATCAATCAAATATGCAAAAAATACTGGAATTGAGCTGATTCTCAAATCATAAAAATTGGATTTAAAATATCAAAGTCTAACTATTGACTATTGACATTTAAATAAGGGAATTAACAAGCGATAAACTAGAGCAAAATCCCCCTGTGCTTTTCTATCTACTTGCGTAGGGGGTTTTATTGATTATCATTACCAAGAATCCAACAACACCTTCCAATCGTAAGCTACTGAATAATTACGGGCATACATCACATTTAAATCTTTTACAAAATCTGCCCCAGCCGCCTGTTCTGGACCTCCCGGTCCAAATACAGATGGTGGTAAAGGCGGTAAACCTTCCTGAGATTCATTTGGAGCATAGCCTACCCAGGTTTTTCGACCAACCAACACCGGCGCCCAATGTTGAAGCATTTTTCGTTTGCCAAGCTTTCCTGGAAGAATCAGACCTAAGAGGGGGAAAATCAAGCATATGGCTACATCAAACATGCGTTTTTGACGGCGAACTGCAGGTTGCGCCAAGGTACTGATTTGCTCTAAGTACCACTCTCCAGGGCTATGAATGCTTTGACTTCCAATAATAAAGGCACTGTTGGGAGGGGCAATTTTAAATTCAATGTTTTTGGACTCCCAAGCCGTCATCTTACTAATAATTGAGGTGGCGGCCAGGTCTGCAGCACAAAAAATCACTTCATCGATTTTCTTTATTTCTAAAATTTCTTCAGCATCAGTGAGGCTTCCCAATTGAGTAACTTCTCCTTGTGGACCAAGCCGTCCGACGTAATTGATGTTTTGCCCGGATGCAGACAGCAGGGGTAAAATTCGATGTTCTTCTGTATTCGAACCAATCAAAAGAACCTGTTTCATTTTAGGCCGGGTTCCACCCCAAGGTCCGTTTGGAAAAAATCGACCTAAACTTCCTCTCAGCAAGGTCAAACCTGCCATTGAAGTTGCGGCACCAAGAAGGACCAAGGACCTACCAAACCTCAGAGATTCTGGGAGTAACCCATACAACAACAAAACCAAACCCATTCCATAAGCAGCACCCCGAATCCAAGGAACCCATTTAAAGGGTTTTCGATAGCCTCCATTTAATCCCAACATCAAAACAAAAACTGCAGCAATTGCTGGACTTATAAAAAAGTCAACTAAGTCGGGATAGTGGCCACCCTGTGGATAGGTAACTAGGCGGGCCCAAATTCGAGAGAAGCATAAAAATAATCCTGTCAAGGCGCTCAGATCGATTAAAGGCATCCACAACCATTCTACGGCCCTACGAACCAAGGCCAGCGATGCTCTAAACACAATGGCCAAATGTATGAGGGTGCGAAAAATTCCGGCATTGCCTTGAGAGAAATGTTTTTCTGCAAAAATGACCATGGCTTTGTAAAAGACCACCACATAATTCACAGAGCGTTTTTTGGTGCTTTCGCCTTTATAATGAATGATTGTTGTGTAGGGGAAATAAAAATTTTTCCAACCACCTTGTTGTATGCGGTAACTCAGGTCTATATCTTCCCCGTACATAAAAAAAGTCTCATCCAACAAACCTACCTTATCTAGTGTGGTTGCGCGCAACATCATAAAAGCACCGGACAGAACATCCACCTCGTGGATTTGGTCCTGGGGCAAATAGCCCAAATGGTATTTTCCGAACCGTTTTGACCGGGGGAAGAGGGTAGCCAATCCGAACATTTTGTAAAAGGCAACATCCGGAGTGGGCAATCCGCGTTTACTTTCGGGCAAAAACCGGCCTGAGCCATCCACCATACGGACTCCCAATCCACCGCACTGGAGATTCAAATCCATGAACTCGACCGTTGAAATAAACGTGTCGCGTTCCACGACCGTATCGGGATTCAGCAAAAGAATGTATTGACCCTTTGCCTTCCGAATGGCCAAATTATTGCCTTTGGAAAATCCTATATTTTCGTTCAGTTCAATGCGATGTACCCATGGAAAAAGCTGTTGGCACATGTCCATAGAATCATCTACGGAATGATTATCGACCACAAAAACCTCAAGGGAATTGGTTCCATGCTTTTCGGAAAGAGCTTCTCCTGCTTGCTCTACCGATTTTAAGCACTGCTCCAGAAAGTAGCGTACATTGTAATTCACAATGACCACACTTAGCTTTACAGTGGGGTCCATTAGTTGCGTAACGTTTGTTCAAATGGTTGCCGTTGCAGAATGCTACGACCAAGCGTCACTTCGTCTGCAAATTCCAATTCATCTCCAAATCCGACTCCACGGGCCAAAGTTGTAATTCGGAGGGAGTATTCAGCGAGTTTTCGGTACAGAAAATATGCCGTTGTGTCTCCTTCCATAGTTGGGCTTAAGGCCAAGATCACTTCATCAAATTCGCGAAGTTGAATTCGATTTAACAGAGATTCTATATTTAAATCGCTTGGGGCTATCCCATCCATGGGTGATATTCTGCCACCAAGAACGTGATAGAGTCCATGAAATTGTGCGGTGGCCTCAATGGCAAGAACATCCCGCAGGTCTTCCACAACGCAGAGCCCCTTTCCTTTGCGGATGGGGTTGGCACAGATTAAACAAAGGTCGGTATCGCTTAAATTATGGCAAGTTTTGCAAAAGCAGGCATTCTCAGCCAAATCAATTAAAGCAGAACCTAATCCCGTTGTTCTTTCCTTGTCTTGTTTCAGTAAAAATAAAGCCAGGCGCATGGCCGACTTCCGCCCTATTCCGGGCAATCCGGCCAGGGCGTCCACGGCGGCTTCAAACACCTTTGATGAGGCAACAGGTTGGACCATTGGGCTCAAAGATAGAGTAAAAACAAAGATGTTCTAGGGCAAGGGAAAGGAGAAGACCGGCTCATTTGAAACACCAATTTCAGTAAAAAATCACAACCAAGATTTTGCCTGTTCAACCGACTTCATAATCGTTGTGTACACTTCTGAAATGTTCGTATTCATCATGTAGCAAGGACCACAGATGAGTTTAAGATTGGCATCGACCCAAATTTCACCAGCAGGAACTTCTGCCGTTTTGGCGCCCAGGAACTGAGCTCCTTCATGGATTGAGGCGATGTCGTATGGGGATTCATTTCCATCCTGGCCAAGGCTAATGTTGGGTTGGAGATTTCCTAAGGCATGGGCCAGCAAAACGGGAGCCATGCACAGAGCGACAATGGGTTTTCCTAAGGCATGTACGTGTTGGATGGCTTTGGCCACCTGAGGGTGAATTGTTCCTTTGGCTCCTAAAAAAGCCCAATCGGACAGATTTTTTGCGGCGCCAAAACCGCCAGGCAGCAGCAGCAAGTCGCCGTTTTCAGCTGAAAAATCTGCCAAATCCATCACCTTTCCCCGGGCGATTCGAGCCGTTTCCGTTAGAACATTACGGACTTCGGGCATTTCTTCACCGGTTAAATGATTTATGACGTGGTGCTGCGGCATATTGGGAGCCCAGCATTGATATTCAAAACCAAATTGTTGTAAAGCCAGCAAGGCCAATACCGATTCTTGGATTTCGCTGCCGTCGTATACTCCGCAGCCCGATAAAATTACATGTGCTTTCATGAAGTTAAGGTGCAAAAAAATAACGTATTCAGAAAGGGCATCAAGATGGTTGTCTTAAATTTTAATTGAACCGATTAAACTGGTCGGGAAATAAGCCAAGGACGCATTGCATGGCAGCAAGAAAATAAAGAGCTGAAGGAAAGGATAGCCGGCGTGCAATCCATCAAATTGGGTCAACTTAAGAGTGGCTGCGGGCGGGATTGAACCGGCTGGCCCGCAAGGAACAATGGCTTTTGGCCCGCGAGGGGCGGAGGCGACCTTGGGAGCCACCGTAACCCCGCTGGGCCAAAGCCATTGAACCGCGGACCAGCGGAGAAAGCCCGGTACCCGCCCCAAAAAACAAAAAGACAGGCATTTTATTGTTTGAATTGACCTTAGGCAAGGCCTTCCTAGCTCCCTTTTTTTACCTTTGCCACTCAGCTATGAAGCACATTCGAAATTTTTGCATAATTGCCCATATTGACCATGGGAAATCGACGTTGGCCGACAGGCTGCTCCAAACCACCAACACCATTAGTGGCAAGGATTTGAAGGCGCAGACCCTGGACGACATGGATTTGGAGCGGGAGCGTGGCATTACGATCAAAAGTAAAGCCATACAAATGGAATATTCTCTGAATGGGGAGTCGTATATTTTAAATTTAATTGACACACCTGGGCACGTCGACTTCTCGTATGAAGTTAGTAGGAGTATTGCCGCATGCGAAGGGGCGCTTTTGATTGTAGATGCTACGCAAGGAATTCAGGCTCAGACCATTTCTAATTTATACTTAGCCATTGAGCATGATTTAGAAATCATTCCCATTTTAAATAAAATGGATTTGCCTTCGGCCATGCCGGAAGAAGTGAAGGATCAAATTGTGGATTTAATAGGATGCTCGCTGGACGATATTATTCCTGCCTCTGGGAAAACGGGGCAAGGTGTAGATAAAATTCTAGAAGCGGTAATTGCGCGTATTCCAGCACCCAAAGGTGATCCAGAGGCGCCCTTGCAAGCCCTGATTTTTGATTCTGTATTCAATCCATTCCGAGGTATTATAGCCTACTTCCGGGTTTTAAATGGAAGTTTAAAAAAGGGAGATAAGGTTAAATTCATGGCCACCGAAAAGGAATACGATGCCGATGAAATTGGAGTATTAAAATTGGACTTGTCGCCCAGAAAAAGTGTTTCAGCTGGGGATGTAGGCTATATTGTATCGGGCATAAAAACCGCCAAGGAAGTAAAAGTGGGGGACACCATTACCCACGTTGCGCGCCCCTGTTCCGATATGATTCATGGGTTTGAAAATGTAAAACCCATGGTATTTGCAGGCATCTATCCTGTAGAAACAGAGGATTACGAGGAGCTTCGTGAGGCTATGGCTAAATTGCAATTGAACGACAGCAGTTTGACCTTTGAGCCGGAATCTTCCGCCGCCTTAGGGTTTGGTTTCAGGTGTGGATTTTTGGGGATGCTGCATATGGAAATCATACAAGAGCGTTTGGAGCGGGAATTTGACATGAATGTCATTACCACCGTACCTAACGTTTCGTACAAAGCCTACACCAAGAAGGGGGAGAAACTGATTGTCAATAATCCTTCAGATTTACCCGAGCCCAACCATTTAGAATATGTTGAGGAGCCATATATCAAGGCTCAAATCATTACCAAATCTGAATTCACGGGTCCGGTAATGACCTTGTGTATGGAAAAGCGCGGGATATTGAAAAACCAGGTATATCTGACCCAAGATCGGGTAGAACTGAGTTTTGAGTTGCCGTTGGGGGAAATTGTATTTGACTTTTACGATCGGCTTAAAACCATTTCTAAGGGATATGCCAGCTTTGATTACCATCCGAGTGATTACCGCACTTCGATATTGGTTAAAATGGACATCATGTTGAATGGAGAGCAGGTAGATGCGTTGTCCAGTTTAATTCACCGGGACAATGCGTTTGACTTAGGTAAAAAATTGTGCTTAAAACTTAAGGAATTGTTGCCAAGGCAGCAATTTGAGATTGCCATTCAAGCTGCGATTGGGGCTAAGGTCATTGCGCGTGAAACGGTTAAAGCGCTTCGGAAAGACGTGACCGCAAAATGCTATGGAGGAGATATAAGCCGGAAGCGAAAACTGCTTGAAAAACAAAAAGAGGGTAAGAAGCGCATGAGGCAAGTGGGCAGTGTTGAGATTCCTCAACAGGCATTTTTAGCCGTTCTCAAATTGAACGATTAAATTCCGGGTGCGGTTAGGGGATTGGCTTACGTTTTGGTTAGTGTCTGTGACTTGGGGGACTTGAAATAACCTCATAGGCACTCTACAACCCAACACTATGCCTCGTACAAAAAGATTGAATGGGAATAAGCGTATTTGGTCGCGTCAAAATCAGGTTTACCGTCTAAACATATTTGAACTGTTCCGAATCGAGCATTTCGGTTAGGAATTGAGGAGTGAAAAAACCTAGATTGCTTCCCAACAGACTTCGATGGGAAATGTTCGGACCAATAGAGAGAAGAGGGGCGGATTATTTCGGGCGAAAAACTCCTTTATCTTCCGATTGCTTGTTTTTGAGCATCTGCGAAACCCAATAGACTGTAAGTCCGGTACCGATTAAAATCATTAGAATGTTGAAATTCATTCCAACCAATTCG